>CAXEUQ010000198.1:0-2472 GCA_963999425.1 uncultured Candidatus Poseidoniales archaeon
AGCATCGATTTCGTACTGCTCACCCACAGGTCAGGGCGAAGTCCAAAAACTGACTCCAGCGCCTTAGATTCTGCGATATCACCTGCTGGTGTCGATGTCCCATGAAGCCTCGCCTGCGATGACGGCGGATTCATAAGGGTCCGTCAAGCAGTCCTCAACACGCACCCGTGCTTCTTACGGGGTCGCGGAGGTGAGCAACCATGATTCAGGGCGAGCATGAAGGCGTTCTCAAGACCGGTACCAGCACGGTGGGTATCACCTTTGACGGCGGGGCCGTTGTCGGTGCTGACCACCGAGCGACGATGGGTCACTTTGTGGCCAACAAGAGCGTCCAGAAGTTGTTCAAGATCTCTGATTCGGTAGCACTCACTACAGCAGGTCTAGTGGGTCATGCCCAGTCTTTATCGCGAACCCTTGCCGCTGAGTTGCGCCTTTACGAGCTCAAACATGGCAAGCCGATGACTGTCAAGGGCGCAGCGACTCTCACTGCCAACATCCTTGTCGGCCGCCCTCATTATGTTCAGTTACTCATCGTCGGTGTTGACGATTCAGGCTCAAGCGTATACAGCATAGACTCCGCAGGAGGCTCTATTCCCGACGCATATTGCGCCACTGGTTCAGGCAGCCCGTACATGTACGGAGTGCTCGAGGACCAGTTCTCCGAGGGCATGTCTCAGGACGAGGCCCTCAAGGTCGCTGCCAAGGCTCTGCTGGCTTCCGCCCAGAGAGACGCAGCGAGCGGCAATGGAATGGACCTTGCAGTAATCACTGCAGACGACGGATTCGTGCAGTTCTCAGAGGACGAAGTCTCCAGCCTTCTGTCCGCAATATAGACTCCCGGCCTAGTGCCATTGCGCCCTTTCGGGTGACAGCGCTACCGTGAGTTCACTATGGGGTGAAATTAATGCGACTTACACTGAGTGAATTGAAGAAGAAGATATCCAAATTGGTACCCGGAGATATCGACTACGAAGTCGATCTGGAAGCGGGATCAATCTCGATTATCACTGACCAGCCCTCGGCTTTCGGAGGTTCAGGTGACAATCTGACTGTGCGAATTGCAAAGGCGGTGAAGCGACGCATAGTAATTCGCCCACACCCAGACTTACTGGCTGACGAGGATGCAGTGCACGACGCCATTCTCAAATTCATCCCCGATGAGGCCAAACTGCGTAAGACTTGGCTGGACCCGGCAATCTGCCAAGTCACCCTTGAGTGTGACGACCCATCTTCTGCGGTCGGTCCAAAGGGCTCCAACATCAAGGCACTGAGGGATGAGATCGGCTGGCTCGTCGATGTGGTCAGGGCTCCAGCCATCGAGAGCCGCACACAGCACGACATCAGGCGTTATCGCAAGGAGATGGCAGAAGAGAGAAAGTCACTATTCAGAAAATTCGGTACCAGGATATACCGCCCCCCGCGGCCCGGTGAATCATGGGTGCGTGTAACTGCTCTCGGATCATATCGTGAAGTCGGCAGGGCAATGCACCTCGTGACCACTAACGAATCCAAGGTCCTCGTAGACTGCGGTGCCAAGCCGACCACTAATCGCAGCGAGGTCGAGCCTTTCTTCACAGCACCAGAGCTACTCCCGCTTGACAACCTCGATGCGATAGTGATTACGCACGCCCACATAGACCACATCGGAATGCTCCCGGTCCTATTCAAGTACGGTTACAGGGGACCGGTATACTGCACTCCCCCCACTCGTGACCTGATGACCTTGCTTCAAATCGACTACATCAAGGTGGCACAGGCTGAAGGGAACGAGCCACCATACTCCAAATCTGACATACAGGAGTGCATCAAGCACATTGTCGATGTCAATTGGGGAGACAAGACCGATATCTCTCCCGACATCAAGATGACGATGGAGAACGCCGGCCACATCCTCGGCTCATCGAGTGTGTACATGCAGATTGGCGAGGGCAAAGGAGAGCACAAACTACTCTTCTCGGGCGACATCAAGTACGAGAAATCATGGCTGTTCGATGCTGCTACAGTTAGATTCCCCAAGGTCGAGACCCTAGTAATCGAGTCCACCTATGGAGGCCCTCAGGATATCCAGCCAACAAGGCAGCAGGCCAGCCAAGAGCTACAGGACCTCATCCAAGACTCTCTGGGCAGAGGTAGCAAGATATTCTGTCCTGTTTTCGCTGTAGGTCGCTCGCAAGAAGTAATGATCGCCATAGATCAGCTGTTCAAATCGGGCGATGTCAAGCCTGTCACGGTCTGGCTTGATGGGATGATTGCAGAAGCCACAGCGATTCACTCAAGTCACCCCAATTTCCTCAATCGAGACCTCAGAGGAAAGATGCTGAAGGGAGGGGCCGAGAATCCGTTCAACTCGCCCTGGTTCAAGCAGGTGGATTCGAGGGAGCAGCGCGAGAGCATCCTACTCGATCCCAGCCCCTGCATCGTGTTGGCAACCAGTGGGATGATGACTGGAGGTCCGATTGTGGAGTACTTCAA
>CAXEUQ010000199.1:0-2470 GCA_963999425.1 uncultured Candidatus Poseidoniales archaeon
ACGCGCGCCATAGCGCCGAAGTAACGCGCTTTTTGAAGAACCAGTAAGGGCCGCGCTGTCAGTCGCGCTGACTTCCAAAACCCCTCTCCTAGCAAGTGACTGGACTGCTGTATCTAGGAATGGCAGAGGAGATCCATACGGATCAATATCGACCCAATGGCGTCCATGCTCGAGCACGCTCTTGCGCAAATCACCGAGTAGGGGAAGCAACTCTCCAACACCATGCTCGGGTGGGAAGTCCTGGTGACACAGCATTGCCCAATCCAGGGCTGCCGGATCCATGTCCCCCATAGTAGCACTGATGCGCCCCGCGCTCTCGGCAGGTAACTCGTTCAACCACCTCCTAGCTCTGAGCCCTGATGCAGACAACCCGTCCAGTGCGTAGATTGTGCCTTCTCCTAGTAACCCAGCCTCGATGCAATGCTGCAGCAACAGTACGCTGCGAGTCCTGCTGCCCGCGACTGCTGGGTTGTGGAATACAGCACCTTGTCCCTTGGTTGCAGGACCGGGTCCCGATTCTCTTGGGTCGCGGGGTAGTCTGCACAGGGTGCGACCCTCTCGATGCAGTACGCCGGGCCAACCATCAGGCTCGTTTGCACCCATGTTAACCGGAGAGCGCTATCGCACAAGGCATTGACTACTGTAGAATTGTTCAGTAATGGTCGAAAAACACGTCTGAATCCGCATGTGTGACTTTCCCTGAATCAGTGACTGAACCCACTTTTCGAGTCCCACGAAGCCTATTGGAAAGCCACACAGCGACATCATCTGCAACCTCTTCGGAAACTGCGACAACCATCCCCATCCCCATGTTGAAAGTCCGATGCATCTCCCTGCTATCAACCGAGCCAACCTCGGCTATCCAAGAGAACTCAGGATGCACGGGCAGAGGCTCATCGATATGCCAACCCAGAGTGTCATGCAGCCGAAGCAGATTCGACAGACCACCTCCAGTGATGTGAGCGATGGCCTTGATATCCTCCGAACCGCAAGGACCTGATCCATCTCTGCATGCAAGGACCAGATTGATTACCGGGTCGACGTAAATCATCGTGGGGTTGAGCAACACCTCACCTATGGTCAAATCACCCTCAGTCCACCTGACTATCCGGCCATCTTCGACTCCGAACGGCGCAGAATCGTCCAAAGAGAGCCCCGATCGCTCAAGAACGGCTCTCACCAGAGTGTATCCATTTGAGTGGATTCCGCTGCTGGGAAGGCCAATCACAGCATCCCCCACCTGCAATCTCTGACCAGTAATTTCACCACCTTCTGGAAACCATCCTAGAGCAGTTCCCGATAGGTCAAGTTCGGTCACTATTCCAGGCAGAGTTGCAGTCTCCCCACCTGCCAGAGTGACTCGGGCTTGACGACACCCTTCTGCTAGTGAATGGCCCAACTCAGCATGCACTTCTGGGTCTGTCTTCGGAACTGCGATGTAGTCGACGAATGCAATCGGCTCAGCCCCCACACAGATGAGATCATTCACATTCATCGCAATGCAGTCAATCCCTACTCCTCTCAACCAACCAGTCTGGCTGGCTAACTGTAGTTTTGAGCCCACTCCGTCGGTCGCCAAAACCAGTCGAGAATCGCCGAACTCGACGATACCACCGAACCCTCCAGGAAGGGGGACAGGTGCTCCTTTCTGCCCCGTCTTTCTCACTGAACTACCGAGTGCACTAATCAGGCTTGAGATTGCCCTACCTTCAGCATCGATGTCAACACCACTGGAGGCGTAGTCCATCGACTCACCGTCCATGGTTTACGTGAAATGCAACCACTCAATGATACTAACTATCGAAAATTGCAAATTATCACCCTCCAAAACATCGAAAATTGAGAAATTTAAGGGTTTTTTACCCTCCAATCGGTTTACCTACGGTAAAAATACCGAATCTCTATAACTACCACACATCGTCGTGGACGCACTGGAGCGTGAGTACGCTATGGAAAATAAGAAAATAATTGCAATGATGCTTACCCTGAGTATGCTGGCGGCTGCGTTCGCTGGTTGCCTGGGGGGAGATGATGAGGAGCCAGAGCCAGAATGGTCACTGACCGCTGCTCCGGATGTCAACCCTGTGTGGGTTGAGTCCGGCTGGGACCCCATTATCCCCAACCTGAATGCCGGCGAGATGTGCGACGCAATCATCTCGGCGATGACGAAGACGGAAGAGAGAGACCAGGTCGTCGACTTCACCAGGGCCTACTACACAAGTAGCCAGGGTGTAATCGGTGGATCAGGCTCTGCAACTATCTCCGATGTAAGTGAGCTGAACGCCGCTGGGACCATCATCGGTGTCCAGTCCGGGACAACCTCGGACCTGTATGCCAATGAGAATCTAGGCGACGCTACAACCACTGCATACGAGGATTTCCCCTCAGTCATTGCCGCTTTGAACAACGGTGACGTACATTACGCCATGGGAGACGCACCGGTTCTGTCTCTAGAGGGCGACCTAATGGC
>CAXEUQ010000200.1:0-2462 GCA_963999425.1 uncultured Candidatus Poseidoniales archaeon
GGACGCTGCCGAAGCCGGATTGGCTTGTCCCGTTGTTCTAGAGGCCACGCATGAGGAGGCTCTTGCAGTCTGCGATCTAGAGATGCTGAAAAGTCACGCGGCCTAGCTCTCGTTGTCATCGAGTGCATCGTCCAATCTTTGAGCGACCGTCCTCATGCGTCTGAGAGTCCTCTCAGCCTTCCTCATCACTCCTTCTCTGACTGCACCCGCGTCCTTTCCAGCAATCCTGATTCCATAGGGCATCCTACCTCCTAGAGTATTGAGTAGAATTCTCTGAGCATCTATATCGACGGGCTTGAGAATCTCTTGCACCCTGTCGGAGTCAAGCGATTTCTTGCGCACCCCTGTAATCAGCGACTTCGACACTGATTCATCCAATCTACCCAGTCCTCCTCTGGTCATCAACCAGTCCTCACCTCGTGCATCACTCTGACGCATCAAGCCAGCATATATGTCCTGAGCCAGACGCTCTAACATCGGAACTCGCTCTACAATACCAGCTGCTCTCATTCTCTCTATTGAGCGCTGTACTCTAGAGCGAGATTCACCAAACTTCTCAGAGAGTGCCAATAGGCTGACCGCATTACCACTTCCAGCCAATTCCTCTAACAATTTTCTTGACAATTCATCCCCTTGTTTCGCACGCTCTCCATTCAACCCTAGTTCGCGAACTAGAGCATCGAGCAAATCCTCTCCCTCGACCAGAGCACGAGGCTCTGCAACCTCAATACGAAATCCATATTCCTCTTCCTCACAAGGAACAACCATCCTCTCTTCTGATTCAGAGATATAGCTAGATAATGTCCCAAGACGCTGATCTAGAATCACCTTGGCTTGCGCAGAAATCAATTCCATCGATGCCGACATGGATCCTCCTCTGAGTACATACACATGCCAACGATCATCGGTTTGAGTTGAGATTATTCCAGATTCTCGCAGTTTGACTATCTGATGATGAATTCCTGTCTGCGAGAGCCCACTTACATCACTAATCGACTTTGCATCCCATCCTTTGAGAGGTTCAGCAATGAATGTCTGACTCATCATGCGATGCAATGCCCCTTGATCATCATCAATGCTAAAACCGTCGCTCTTACGACGCACAAGACCCATCGAATCAAGCAACCAGGCTAGAAGGATGTCAGGATCACGACTCCCCGTAGGCATAGGCGATTCGACTAGTCGGACCGTGAACATGCGCGCTACGCGCGCATCCCTAGGCTCAAGAGGATTAGCCACGCTGTGAGACTAACTCAGGCGTATTCGACCCGGATATCGAGCCACGGGTAGTCTACCTCGGAGGTCTGCAGGCCGGACAGATGAGGTGCCAAAGACAGTCCTGAGGGGCTGAGGATACCTCGCTGGCGTAGTACGCCGATCGCAGAGTGGACCGATGCCCTTGAGCGACCAAGGTCACGAGCCAACTCGGCTTGCGAAGCAGGCTCAGGCGTCCTAGAGAGCCTGGCGACGACTTTTCTCTGTACAGTCGACAGACCGACGGGCAGCATCTCGGCGGCCCTCGCTTGGTCGGTGACTCCGGTACCTGCGAGAATCTCAACTTGTGAGGGCGCCCCTGCGTAGTAGCAGGTTCGACCGTTTACCGACATCGTGGTCACAGAACGCTCGCTGATTAATACATCCAGATGGTGCCTCAAGGTGCCGTTGGCAGCATCGAGTTGCCTCTGTAACTCCCTGTAGTGGATACCTGGAGAACGCTCAAGAGTAGATAGTATACTTCTCCTCAGAGGGTGCTCCCATGAATGGTCACGAGGAGCGGCGAGTGTTCCCTCAGATACTGGTACCAGCATCGGGAGTAGGCCGCCTAGTCCCATAACGCCGCCAACGATTGCGGCGAGCCCATCGAAGAACCAAGAACGCTTACTGCGCCACTGTTCAAGCAGGGCCATGACACCCTTCCTCGACGTACGACCTTTGAAGCATACGGTTCGATGTATCACCAATGCTCTCGGTTGCACACTCACTTCGGACCGACGACCCGGCCCTGATGAAACTTCATGTAAGCGACTAGCGGACTGAGCAATCTGCCCGCCTCCCTTCCGTGCTCTGTCAGCCGGTAGATGACCCGAATCGGAGGACCGTCCTCGACAATCCTGTCGACGAGCCCGTTTTCCACGCAGGTCGTCAACTTGTCCGAGAGAGTCCTACTGCTGATACCTCGCAGGAGCTTCCTCATCTCGTTGAACCTGCGATCACCGGCGATGTACAGAGTCGCGAGAATCTCGATAGCCCACTTAGAACTGAATATGGAGAAGGCATCGACAGCAGAATCGACCTCCCAAGAGATATCGAACTCATCGTCATTGTATTCGCCGAAGATCCTTCGAATCATCGCACCATTATCCTCGACTTCCTCAAGGGCCTCTCTGATTTTCTTCAGATCTCTTGCGGTTATCCGCATCGGGTCCGAGGCCATGGTAACAGGTTGTCGAGAAGGTATCTGG
>CAXEUQ010000201.1:0-2452 GCA_963999425.1 uncultured Candidatus Poseidoniales archaeon
GTGGGGCTGAGTTCGACACCAAGGAAAGTGTACGAGAATATGTTCCCGGATTCATAGGGAGTGATTCCACCGAACGGAGCATGACCGTCAACCAGCTTGGTGGGTTGATGCAGCCATCGCTCGGTGTATATCGAAGCAAGGCCCCATTCTTCCCCGGACAACAGCATGGCGAGTGCATCTGCGATGCTTCCTGGTATCCCCGCTATCTTTCGCCCCCACATCAGAGGATAATCGATGAGGAACATGAAGCCCATCGTAAGTACAGTCCACAGCCCGACCGTCTTGAGGGACTCTCTTGCCGCATCGGCCGCTCCACTGCTGACATCTGACGAGATGTCGAGCATCTTCAGGGTGGCTTCGAACCCGGGCATCGGAAGCGGGTCCTCGACTAGCCAGACGCGTCTGAAGATGATGAAATACATCACCCCGAGGAATCCAGCGAACATCGAGGCGATGATGCCAATGAATGCTAGTTGTAGGGTATCTACAGACGATATGAGATGACCATCTCCTACGATGTAGTTGTCCGAGTAGGCTAACAGGAATATCGCTGGGAAAGTGAAGATGAACCCAGTCGAGGCGTGTGTTGCCCCCGTGGTAGCGCTGGTGGCGATGTTCACTTCCGAGGGGGACCATTTCAAGGCCATTCCCAGCAGATATGCGACATACCATGCAGCAGACACAGCAAGACCAATCTTGAGTCCGATGTAGGCTGTGACACCACTGAAGACTGCACCGATTAGAATCCCGATCAGTACCTTTCTGGTGTCCCAGTGGCTAATCTCGAAGGAGTCCTGTAGGTTCTTTTCTTCGAGATACTGCTCCAACAAGCCTGTGTTCAGATTATTGTACATGTCCTCATCGAGCCAAGTCAGTGTGCCTTTCTCGATGGCCTCTAGGCCAGAGGGTGTGACAGGTTGCCTGTAGGCAGAACGCTCCACGTCAGACATGCTACGCTCCTCGCTCTGCGGTCGCAGTCAGCCGCTTATACTTCTTCTCCGCTCTAACCAAATGATTGCTCAATTGGCAATCAATGGTCTCGCGTGATGCGATATCGGCCCATCGCTTCCATCCACTGGACTTCTCCACCGGGATTCAGATTCAAATCGGGATCTATGGGTAGAATCAGGTTCTCGTAGGTCTTGTTATCCATTGCATGGACTTCCTCGCCTTGGATGTGCGTGATTATCGCCGAGCCCTTCTCAATTATTGGGATGTTGATGTTATCAGTAACGGTTCCGACGTGAGAGCGCTTCTGGCCTGTGAAAATGTCCTCAAGCTCCAATCTAGCCTTAGCCGATCCGTGCTTTCCTGGCTTGGACTTAGACATACTAAGAATCTTGTAAGCGCTGTCCTCTAATGCGACATAGCGCCCCACTTTCAGTGTCCTAATCTCAGCTCTAGTAGTACCCGGCATACTAACAGGAGCAGGTCTATGCTGTGCCTTATCAGCATTGCCGAGGGCACGGCACAAAGGTTGGTTCCAGGACCGGGAGCCGAAGCCCCCGATCCCGGTTATGTCCGACTGATTACTCAGTCGTCCTTGCGGCGGCCCAGAAGGGCTGCACCGACCAATGCGATAGCAGCGAACAGTGCCGGGAAGCCCGGAACTGCGTTGCTCCAACCGAGAGGCGTGTCCTCATCGGCCTCGTACTCTGGACCATCGGTGTTGTCGTCGTCGAGAGCATCACAGATGGAGTCGCCATCGAAGTCGGCTGGTTGCTTGTTCGCATCGAGTGAGTCCGAACCGCAGCTCTCCTCTCGCTCGTCGGAGGAGCCGTCATCGTCGTCGTCGGTGTCCGCGTTGTTACCGGTTCCATCGCCGTCAGTGTCAGCCCACTCAGATGAGTCGGTTGGGAAGGCGTCATCCGCAGCGGTGGTAGCCAACCACGTCAACTCTCAATCACCAACTCCAATTGCTCGCCAAGTATCGAAGCTGGCAAGTGGTATCACCTGGCCATCCAATGGGATCTCAACGACAACGGCAAGGTCATGCGTCGCGTATATCTCGACGGTTACCCCTATGCATACGGCGATGTCTCAGGTGCCCAGGACCCCATCGACTGGTGGCCTCAGGCGATGCCCCCTGCCATTGCTGGTGATTGGATGTTCATCGGTGATGATGGTGCGCGCCGCCTGCTGCCCTCTGCCGCGATGGTGGTCGATGAGTTGCGTATCAGTGATGTCCCCCGCTATCCCTTTATGCCTGGTCCGCCGAAGGTTGGTGGGCGTAAAGCCTTCAACCCCCCGGAAGATATCTTCACACCCGATGCCCATACGTGTGCGATCTATCACTTTGAAGGCAATGCCAACGGTGTTGATCGTCATGGTGAAACAATCAAGGGAATTCGACTGGCAGAGACAGTGGAAAAAGCAGATTAATTACTTGTTCCATCATACGTCTTTGCCACGCTGCATCACCAAACGGGCGTCAAACGATTTAACCTTCCCT
>CAXEUQ010000202.1:0-2435 GCA_963999425.1 uncultured Candidatus Poseidoniales archaeon
AATAGATGATGAACGCCAATTTGGAATATTATCAGGAGATCATCTGATGGTTAGAATTGCTACCGAGCTTCCAGATGTGATTCTATGTGCATTCCTACTGGGTGATACAGACGGACTACTATCTGGCCCTCCTGGAAGTAAAGATGCTCAGTTAATCGAAACTTGGTCTAAATCTCAAGGTTTCACCGGTGAACACGACAAAAGTATAGATGTGACAGGTGGAATCCTGCTGAAGGTTCGCTGTGCCTCACATATCTCTCAGTATGCCGAACAGGTTTGGTTTATCGATGGCAGGCGTCCTGAGAGATTAATCGATATACTGTCTGGCCAAGACGTCATAGGTACCAGAATTGTTCCGGGATGATGCCATCGAAACCTAAATTGGGTTATATGCAACCGTATTGTCGCATCAACATGGCAGGAGATACCGAGTTGTCTGCCCTAGAGGGGCACGATGGCTCACAAGCGGAGATGATGGCTGAGCGTTGTATCCTAGTTGACACATCGGGCAACAGTATTGGCTCAGAAACGAAACTCAACTGTCATTATGCTGAAGGGTTACTGCATCGAGCATTCAGTGTCCTAATTTTCGACAATGAGAGTAGATTACTCGTTCAACAGCGTTCGGCAGACAAAATTACATTCCCCTCGGTATGGGCCAACACTTGTTGCAGCCATCCCCTCGATATTCCTGGGGAGAATGGTGAAATCGTCTCAAGCGTAGTGAATGCTGCCAAGCGGAAACTGCACCAAGAGTTGGGGGTTCCACAAGATGATCTTTCAGATATAAAGTTCAGACATCTCGGTTCATTCCACTACGAATGCAGATGGAATGCAGAATGGATTGAGAGGGAAGTCGATCATATTCTTGTAGCAGTGGTTGATCAACTGAATATCAATCCCAATCCCAATGAGATCTCTTCAATCAAATGGGTAGAGGGTTCGGAAATCAAGGATATGATGTCAGGAGTGGGATTCTGGAAGGACCAGATTGTTGCTCCTTGGTTCAGATTACTGTGGAACGAATTCATAGATGAACACTATCCTAATGTGAGCGATACTCAATACAAGGATGGAGTAGTCCAGTTCGGAGAAGTGAATATGGATGGTGAAGCAGTGACTCCTGGACAGAATCTGATGGATGCCATAGCACTCCATAGAGAACATGTTGAGGCAGTTATCATGCTTAGTCTCGATAAGATGAAGCAAGAAAGGCTTCATGGAGCCATGACACATCTATTCAGAGGTGGTGGAAAGAGGCTGAGAGCAACACTTCCTAGAATAGTTGGAGAAGCTGTAGGAGATGCTCATGAAGGACACTACACTCTAGGCGCTTCAATCGAAATCATCCATAATTTCACCCTGGTCCACGACGATCTGATGGATCAGGATCCCATCAGAAGAGGTCTCGATGCTGTACACGTGGCGTATGATGAATCAACTGCCATAAACGCAGGCGATGCAATGCTGGCAGTAGCTTTTGAGATACTAGCAGAATCCCCAGATATTGACTCAGATAAATTGGCCCTTCTAGTTCGATCTATTGGAGAAATGGTGAGGAATGTGGCAGATGGTCAGCAGGAGGATATTTCTTTTGAGACGAGAGAACTAGTGACAGAAGAAGAATACGTTGCTATGATTACCGGCAAGACCAGTGTGATGTTCGAGACATGTGCAGGTACGGGGGCCATCCTCGCTGGTGCGTCTCCTGATATAGTCGAGAACATGGAGAACTGGGGTCTCAATCTAGGACTGTGTTTCCAATTGATGGATGATCTGATTGACATTACTGGCGATACTAAGACTCTAGGGAAGCCTGCAGGTTCTGACATCGTACAAGGTAAGAAGACTCTAATTGCGATACATGCACTACAATGTGGAGATGATTTGCCCGCATTTACCAAAGCATACGGTTCTGGAGGATGTTCAGAGCAAGAGCTGTCTGATGCTGTCCAAGAACTCCATGACAGTGGCTCTATCCAATATGCAAAGGATAGGGCCATGCATCACCACTCTCTCGCACACGAGTGTCTTGACAGATTGCCCGATAGTCCAGCTCTATCGGTTCTTAGGGAGTTAACTGACTTCCAATTGATACGGATAAATTAGTATCAATCCATGTAATGAGTTTCTCCGGGTATCTCAGGCTTGAGGCCCTTTCTCTCCCGAATTTCTCCTGTTACATCTCCGAATAAGTTGGGAGGCAGGTGCACGTAGCCTGCATTCTCCGTGTTCCAAACGGCCCTGCCTTGGCTAGCTGCTCTAATGTCATTTGAGAATCCAAATGTCTCTGCCACAGGCATCGTACCAATGACGCTGGCAGTGCTACCATCGACTGGCATATCTTCGATAATACCTCGACGTGTGGTCACTTCCCTAGTCACACCACCTATGACATCGTTAGGAGCATCGATACGTATCTTCTGTATCGGCTC
>CAXEUQ010000203.1:0-2430 GCA_963999425.1 uncultured Candidatus Poseidoniales archaeon
AGACAGCGTTCCGAACACCACTTCTGAGAGTAGTCCGACGATTCCACCACCCTCCCAAGTCAGTTTCTCTGCGATTGCCTCGAGCGCGTTCCTCTGCTGCTCCGTCATACTCTGTTCACCCTTCTCGGTGATATCGAACCCTGCCTCTCCCGACCTGAGTTCGATAATTCCTGCAATACTCGCCCGGCTCAGTGCGAGTTCGGCCTCTGCGCTGGTCGGGACTAGTACACCGCCGTCGCTGCGGATCATCTCTGCTAGAGGCGTCCAAGAACCGGACATGACAAGGTCCGCCTTGTTTGCGGCTACCGAGATTGGGAACAGTTGACTGCGAATGGCGGACGACATCGACTTCATCTCGGCCTCGCCCCACTCCCAAGGCACATCCGCATCGGGGTGTCCTGAGCGTACGGCGTTGAATCCGGCGAGCACGTGCTGCTCGGTGGCTCCGATTCCTGTGAGTTGGTCAACGGCGTAGTCTATCAGAGCTCTGTCGCCCTCCGCCTGAGCCCTTCTGGCGCCGCGATTCCAGCCGGTGCTGAGTATCCCTGCAATCCACTCTTCGAGTTCGTTGACGAGAAACTTGTGCTCCTCTATGGGGTCAGACCCTCCACTGCCGACCGGGTTGCCGTCGATGTCTGTGGAACCAGATACATCCACCACCTGAATCAAGGCATCACACCTAGCGAGGTCGGAGAGGAATTGGTTGCCTCGCCCCTTTCCCTCATGCGCGCCCGGAACCAGTCCTGCCACATCCACCAGAGTGACTGGGGCCAGTCGACGGTGATTACTGCACGAACCCGAATTGGGCTCGCAGATACTGCCCCCTCTCGGGTCGTTATCTGTGGCTGGTTCCAGCCGTCCGGCTTTTTCCCTGCGCTGCCTGAGCTCAGCACAGGCGCACACCGAGGGCAAAGGCAGCCATGCCACGCCTACATTAGGCTCGATAGTTGTGAATGGGTAGTTTGCGATGTCTACTGGCGTCTGTGTCATAGCCGAGAAGGTCGTCGATTTTCCAACGTTCGGCTTGCCGACTAGACCTATCCGCATAGCACCCCCCCTAGTGATGAAACAGGGACTCTACCCTCAAGGTGACGGTCTCAGTGCAGTTCCGTAGGACCGCCCGCCTCGTCGCTCTCGCTGAGTGGAACTACAGTCGTATCGAGGTGTGCTCCTCCAGCGAGAATCCTTCTGACTGAGGTCGGAGTAGTGAGGGAGTAGTCGTCTCTCGAAATCGAGGTCGAGGTTGCTCTGCCATCGGAAACAGGAGTTCCTCGAAACAGTCCGTTTAGCGCGTTGAGAGTGTGCATGATGGCGCCGACGGCGGTTCCGTAGAACAGAATCGCGCCCACGACCCTGACTTCCCCGGACATGATTCCGGTAGATTCTGCTGCGGCTTCAATCTGGGCGATATCTGCCATCATCGTGATGGCGAGGCCGAAGAAGGCCCCCCATCCCATCATCCAGAAGGCCCATCGCGAACGGTTGGCGGATAGCAGGTTGCGGCCGGTGACTGAAGGGAATAGGTGCTGGGCGGCTCCAAGAGAGAGTGGGACCATGACCAACCATACGACCATCAGGACCAGAGTGGTTGAGATCCCTGTCAACTCAGGGTTATGAGACAGGGCATCAGACTGAACGAACAGCGAGGCCACAGCCAAGGGCAGTAGCATCGAGATTCCGAGATTAATCTCGGGGACCCCTGCGGAATCCGGGTTCTCGACGAACGCATCTCCGCCACGCAGCGTCATCATCACATTGGCTACCAGTGCCATAACCGGAATGATTGCGAGTGCCATCAGAAACGCGACTGCGATGCCGTCTGTGGACTGTATCGAGACTTCTTCAAAGCCGGTTAGCAGCAAATCTGCTGCCATCCTCCCATCTGTATACCCCATAGGAGTAAGGGTCGCGATTACGCCGACTGTGGTCACAGCGGTCAGCGATCTCGACCATAGTGGGTTGCCGGTGGCGCTGGACGAGACGTAGAGTGAGATTCCAGCTAGGGTTGCAAAGAAGAAAGTGCCAGTGACCAAGTGCCCGAGCAGCCATTGCACAGAGCCGGAACCGATTCCGCCAAGGATTGTGGCAACCACAGAAATCGGGTCAGCGAGCATGCCGAGCATGATTAGCCAGCCGGGTAGCGGCAGGGGTGCCTTCCTCTCCGATGCGGTGAGCAGGAGGTTAATCAGCACCGCAAGGAATGCCAGTCCGTGCAGAGTGGTTGCAAACAGGAAGATGTTCACCCCCAGAATCACCGAATCGTGGGCTGCGATGACCGCGACTAGTACTGAAAGGGTCCAGAGGTAGGAGACTAGGGTGCCATTCTTCTCACTTGCAAGCTCTGTGTCAGCCAGTTTCGGGATGATGTGGAAGCTGCTGGCAACTATCAGCATCCCTACTCCTCCATACATGGTGGCGAAGCCAGCGGCG
>CAXEUQ010000204.1:0-2426 GCA_963999425.1 uncultured Candidatus Poseidoniales archaeon
TCTGCTCGCAATGCCCTGCAGGCCTGCGAGCCGGAGAAGTCGAATTCTGCCGCCTGACCGATTCTGATTGGCCCACTGCCCAAAATCACGACCTTGTTGATGTCATCCCTCCTAGGCATAGCCATCACCCCCTCTAGCAACAGCCCTCGGACCATCTGCCAAATGCTCGGCTACCATCTGCGAGAAGCGGTCGAACAGAGGTGATGCGTCATGCGGGCCCGGACAGGCCTCGGGATGGAACTGGATGGTGAAAGCAGGCTTGCCCACTAGGTCCAAGCCCTCGACGGTGCGGTCGTTGGCGTTGATGTGTCGCACCGTGAAATCTGCTTCCAGGATATTTTCACCGGCCTCAGAACAGGCACCGGTTGGGTGCGGAGCTAGCATGCCTTTGTCGGGATCCTCAACTGCGAAGCCGTGGTTCTGACTGGTTATGTGCACCCTGCCAGTTTGCAGGTCAACCACCGGCTGGTTGGCTCCTCTGTGCCCGTATCTCAGCTTGTATGTGCGCAATCCAGCTGCCAATCCCATCAACTGGTGACCCAGGCAAATGCCCATCACTGGCATGTCTGCGCGTACGGCTGCGGCGAGCGAATCGCGAGCAACTGTGGCGTCTCCGGCGTGAGCGGGGTCTCCCGGACCGTTTGATGCGAACAAAGCGTCAGGCTCCCAGTCCGATATGATATGGTCGAAGGGCAAAGAGGCAGGACACCATACCACTTCGAAGCGCTGGCAGAGCTCTCGTAGAATGTTGTACTTGATGCCGCAATCCAAGGCTGCCAGCCTAGGTAGCGGATTGCCTTCATCGTCAGTCGCGCCGGGATTGAGCAGAACAGCGTCATTGCGCGACACTGAAGCCACTAGGTCGTCCTCATCGGGAGGGGTCATCTGAGAGAGAATCTCACGCATCTCGTCTGCCCTGTCCTCGGGGCCGAAGACGCACAGCACGGTGCCGTGTTCCCTGACCCTGCGAGTAAGTGCCCTGGTGTCGACTCCCTCGATTCCAGGCACTCCGTGGGCAGCGAGGAAGTCGTGCACACTGCCTACTGAGTCGCGGTGGTCGGGTGTTCGCATTAGTTGCCTGCACACCACTCCTCTGGGGTGGACTCCCGCTGACTCCGAGATGCCTGGAAGAATACCGTAGTTTCCAAGCAGTGGCCATGTGAAAGTTAGAACCTGGCCGGCGAATGAGGGGTCGGTCAGACTCTCCTGATATCCACACATCCCTGTGGTGAAGACCAGTTCTCCCTGTGCTATACGCTCTGAGCCGAACAGGCTACCTCGGTAACTAGTTCCGTCTGCCAGCAGCAGTAGACCGGGTGAGCCACTCGGCTGCTGGTGCTCGGTGGACTCCAACAGAAGGTCAGCCGCGTCGGTGAAGGATGGAGGCTTATTGACTCCTGGTACGCCAGCGCCGGGGACGAAGCCCCGAGGCGGTGTCGTACCCGACATCAGCAATCGTGCCTGAGTGCCCCTCTTAATCATTGAGAATGACTTCAGCGTTTCTGGCGCTCTGGCTCGTCATTCCTCTTCCCTGTTCACGACCCTCTTGCCACGCTCGCTAGGGACTACCTCAATCTGTCCGCCAGTGAACTTTGAGGACTCGTCGACCGGACCTAACCATTCCTCCATGAACACACCTAGGGCTGCTACCTCGGAATGTGGTTGATTACCTACTGAGACATTATGGTCCGCGAGAGAGAAGACCTCTGCTGGGACCTTGGTTCCTCCAACAACGATAACTGCAGGCTTGTCCTTGGGAATCTTACTGGATGCTTCTCTCCATGGCTCGCCGTACATCGTCAGATGAATCACCGTCCCCGAATCAGCGAAACGCCTCAGCCAGTTCATCGGCTTTGGCTCAAAGCGGCACTCGAGACTGCCTCCGAATCTCTGAGCAACTGAGTTCCATGTCTCCAAGGCAGATTCATCCTCCTCACCGGCCAGAATAACCTCGTCCGCTCCGAATGCCCTCGCCGTTAATCCGAGGTGAGATGTGATTCGCTTGTCGCGCTCACGCCGGTGTCCGAGTCTGAGAACTGAGACTTTGAAATCCCCGGTCATCGCCCTCATACGAGGGGCGGGGCCTCATCAGCATGACCCTCGCTAGACGCCTCTTGCTCGGGAGTGACGTCGATGTCCATACTCATCATCGAGCCGCGGACCCATTCGAGCAGTATGGAGTCCACCTGCATCTTGGTGGCCAGATGAATCAGGACTGCGAGAATGGCCAATCTTCCCGATGAGACCAATGCGTCTTCCATCCCTATGTCGCCCAATAGCAGAGCCCTTCCTACTGGCTCGAAGATGAAGAACGCGGCTAGTACGGCTAGGATTCCGCCGATGTTGGAAGGAACAGACTGTCCTTTCTCCCTGCCCATGGTCAGAAGTATGGTGGCAATCAAGGCTAGAGCCGGCACAACGATGCT
>CAXEUQ010000205.1:0-2425 GCA_963999425.1 uncultured Candidatus Poseidoniales archaeon
GCGAGCGCCCGACTTGATTCTCCCACAGCCTACTCTGACTCTCATGGACACCTAGGCCATTGGCTTCCCCTGCAGGTTGGAAGTCCAAATCGCGCCTCCTTCCCTGCTCGTAGGTTCCATGTCCAGTCTCGTGCATGGAGCCGTAGAGTGAGCCGAACGGGTCTGACTCGTTGTATCGCGTGGTCCACCGCACATCATCTGGGTTGGCCCCACCGCAGAACGGGTGTGTAGAAGCGTCCCGCCTTCCTGCGGAGAAGTCGAACCCGATTGCCTCAGACACGGCTTGGCTGAGAGACTCCTGTCCGGATCGCGCCCAAGTATTGTCCTCAACCCAGGACATGTCGGGTCGCACCCCGCTCTCATTGACCTGCTTAATCAGCGGGGCTACGTTCTCACGTAGGCCCGCGAACAGGGGGTCTACCCTGGCCACACTCAGGCCTGTCTCGTAAAGGTCGAGCAAGGCATCGTAGCGCAACTCGTCATAGCCGAGGTAGTCTGCCTTGCGCCTCGCTATGTCGATGGCTTTCTCCAAATCATCTCTGAAGATCGAGAAGTCGTCCTTGGCACGAGCCTCGGTCCAAGATATCTGAGCTCTCGATCGGTGCTTTGCCATCTCCTCGACAAACTCAGTGGGAAGCTTGGTTGCCTTGTTGTACGACTCCCTCGCCAGTCTAACATTGGCAGACTGGACATCATCCAGACCATCTCTGGACTCCAGTTCGGTGAGTAACTCACCCACTCTGGGATCAGTCAGCTTCTGATGACCGGTCTTGGAAATCCAAGCCAGTTGCTCAGCTCTCAAAGCTGCTGCCTTGGGTGGCATCAGAACCTCTTGGTCCCATCCCATCAGGCCTCCAATCTGACCAATCAGGTCGATGTCCTTCAATCTCTCAAGCAATTCGTCGTATGCATCCATGACTCCGCGACAGGGGTCTTAGACACATAGGTTGCGGAGTCGTTTTCAGGCTCAGATATCGACTCCTAGCATGCCTCTGAGAGCAATTCCGATTCCGTAGGAAATCAGACTGACTACTCCGAGTATTGCCGCCATCTCTGCAAATCTACTTCTAAATGAGACCTCTTCGACTACTGATACATAGAAGTTGAACACAGCAACGATCAACAATCCTATGAAGAATGTACAAAGAAGGGCTTGGACATGTGGCTCTAGCCCTTGGAAGTCAGGGCTATCTGCGCTGAACAGTAGGTATGGCGAAACCAGTAATAGAACTGTAATCAGATATGAAATCCAAGTGAAGAATGCTGCCTTAACTGCAGATTCGCTCTTCTTTTCCGCCCTTGATGACAGGTATTCGGAAGCCCCCATGCTGAAAGCGGCAGAGACACCAGTTACGAGTCCGGCTAGGGCAACTAGGTTGAGACTCTGCAAAGCGAAAGTAAGTCCTGCAAGGGCACCCGTCAACTCAACTAGAGCATCTGACATACCTAGCACAACACTACCAGAATATCTCAGACGCTCCTCATCGAGCATTCCAATCATATTCTCCTCGTGTGCTTCCTCCTCTTCTGCAATGTCGTCTAGGCCAAGCTCCCTGTATTCAGCCGCGGCATCCTGCTCTGTAGCCTCCATCATTTTGACAGAGAATGTGAATCCGAACAATCTCGCCAGCATAATTTGTCTACGGACCTTCCTCATGTCCGGACGGACCTTCTCACCGGTCATACCCGCAATCACAGCCTCATGACGCTCTTCTTCAAGGCTGATTCCTTCCAATATGGACCGATTGACTTGGTCTTTCTGCATCCTCGCTAGGCGACGGTACACTTCAGCCTCTGTGGCTTCCATGCGCTGTAACTTCAATAGACGAGCACGCCTGTCATCTTCCACAATTTATCCTGAAGGCATCGTCTATTGAATCTGACCAAGGTACAGAAGTGACGGCGCAGCATTGCGAACGCTTGATGCGGGGGTCTACTGTCGCGAAATCCCATGGCGGCCAGAGATTCGAGACCTAGCGTCCCTGTCGCTGACCGCATTCTCATGCACTTGTGGGAGCAGGACCATCAGGCCGACCACTATCTCGTAAGCTACGAAGTTACGCGGCCCGGAATAGCCGAAATCTGTGCCCTCCATCCACCAAATGTCTCGAGGTCGATGCGCGAACTGATGACAAGCGGATTGGTCTCAGAGCACACGAGAACCATTCGAGGCGAGGATCGAAGACAGAAGACATGGCAACTCACGGAGGATGGACGAGCCGAGGCTAGAGAGCGAATCAGCGAGATGAGATCGAAGAAGATTCTAGTTAGAGGAAACGACGGCAAGTTGCTCGAAGTCAGAGCCGACCAAGCAGCAAGCCATCTCAAGACCAATCTCACACTTCTGCAGGTGCTAATGCACGCGCAGCACGAAGGGGTTCTGAACTTCGGGGACATCCGCTTCGGAGCAATAGTCAGAACCGAC
>CAXEUQ010000206.1:0-2425 GCA_963999425.1 uncultured Candidatus Poseidoniales archaeon
CCACTAACAGAGATTGAGGCAGAGAGGTCTGCAATCGGAGTCGAAAGTGCATCTGTTCCAATTGTGTACGAACCATAGACCCAATTTACTGCAGGGTCAACAATTGATTTGAGCTCTGCAGAGTCCCCAGGAGCTCCACCTTCTTGCGCACCTCCGTCTGGGCCGTGCCCAGGCACTACTGCCAACCTATCCGAAGTTCTGCCTGCTTGAGGCCAAGGTTGGCCTCCATCACTCCAAGGGTCCTGAGTCCCATCTCCGCTCTCCGACTTCAGCCCGAGGTCTGGAATCAATAGGGTAGGAGAGAGCGACATCACCAGCAGTAAGGCCACCCCTAGGACTGCATGGCGCAGTCTCGAGGTCCGGAACACAGGGGGGCACGATATCATCAGAACGGGAGATGGCATTCCGAATCCACTTGAACATTCGCCCTATACCCTCACTCAGACCTACGGTCTGAAAGCACCTCTGCCTCGGCCGAATGGCACTTTCCATCCGTTGCGCTTATACAGGACAGGTCGGTCGCCGGGTCGCAAGGAACTCTCCTCCAGAGGCACCGCCGATGAGGGACGGGAGATACTCTCCCTTCCTACGGCTGTCTCAGAGTGAGTCCCTTAGGAGCTAGAAACATGTACAGCCTCATAACAAGAGAGGACACCATACGAATTCCTGCCGAGTACATCCGTGCAGGCAGAAAGCTCGAAGAGCACATCGATGAACTAGCCCATGACGCCTTTGAAGGCCGTTTTGACGAGAATGAAGACTACACTCTTCTGACCTTCGATCACGAAGCAGTAGGGAGGGGCAAGATAATTCATGGAGACGGGGCGATTTACCAGAATGTCCGCTTCAAGGCACTGATTTTCACGATGGAGAACAACGAGGTCATCGATGGAGCGGTCTCCGAGATATCAGAGTACGGCGCGTTCGTCAGAATTGGACCAGTCGAGGCACTACTTCACAAGTCGCAGATTCTCGACGAACCTGTTCAGGTCCATCTAGGTGCCCAGAGCAAGAGAATCGAGGGCACCCAGAGCGGTAAGCACCTCGAGGAAGGCTCACCGGTTCGCTCAAGGATAGTCTCCAAGTCAATCAACCAGAATGACCCAAGGTCGTCTAAGATTGGCTTGAACTGCAAGATGGAAGGTCTCGGTGCGTTCGACTGGCTCGGCGAGGAGGACGACTGAGATGGCAAAGCAGCCCTTCGCGTGCGGCGAGTGCAACAGGATTCTTCCTGACCCCGAGAAGAAGAGCGACCCGCCGCAGTGCATGCACTGTCCGGGAGCCCCAGTCACCACAGACTGGCAGGGCTTCGTCATCATTCTCGACCCGGATCGATCAGAGGTAGCCAAGAGACTAAACGTCTCAGATTCGGGCAACTACGCTTTGAAGGTCAACATCCGATAGAGGAGGTTTCTAGATGGAAGTTACAGAGAGGAAGGAGAACCCGCTGTTGGACCGTGTTGAGATTCGATTCATCTGGAATCACGCGAACTCACCGACTCCATCTCTTGCAGACATGAGGGCTGCGGCCGCTAGAGCTGAGCCTGGTGCCAAGGAAGAACTCGTCTTCGTAAAGGAGGTGAGCACCCGTTTTGGAATGCCTCAGACTACCGGACTCGCTCTGGTTTACGGATCAGCGGAGTCAGCCGAATTGGAGCCTGAGTACGTCAAGTCCCGACATTCCTCAGAGCAAAAGGAGCAGCCTCCTGCTCCCAAGCCCGAACCATCCGAGGAAGCCACTGAAGAGGAAGCAGCCGAAGAGTCACCCGAAGAGGAGCCTGAGGGGAGTGATGATTGATGGGAGAAGGACCTAACCCCAACGGCAAGCACTCGAAGTACTCGGTAGAGGATGGCGAGTTGGTCAGGAAAGGAGAGTTCTGCCCGAGCTGTGGGCCCGGAGTATTCCTCGGTGTTCATTCCAACAGGAAGGTCTGCGGAAAGTGCGGACATTCGGCCGACCTAGAGTAATTTGGCCCTGAATTCATCCCATCTTCCATCATTAGTGACCACGTTGTAACCTACAAGGCCAATTCCGATGTCCCTGCGAATCTCAATTTCGCATTTACCGTCCAGACTGACGCCATCGTGCCTCCAACCGGTCCATCTCCATCTGCCTTTCGAGTAATTGGCATCGAAGACAGGACCGGGTGTATTCAGCATCCTAGGTGAGTGCTGCAAATTATCGAGGATTCCAACACCTCCGCTTTCCTGCATCAGCAGCCAACCTCCATCCTCACTATACTCAGCCCCGGCCAGTGGACTCATCAATTCAATCGCATGGCTTGAGACAAAAGATCCATCCTGTGCATCAAGAAGTGTAACAGAACCCGATCTCGACCAAAGCCCGATTTTCCCTTCATGCTCTGTGCACGACACTATCGAGTCCGAGTGACGGTACTTCGTGAGTCCCGACCACTCTGGATAC
>CAXEUQ010000207.1:0-2409 GCA_963999425.1 uncultured Candidatus Poseidoniales archaeon
CAAGGATACCTGCGAGCGCCATCGAAGTCATGGTGAGTATCGCCACTACCGCTGCGAACAAGGCAACTGAGCTGCCACCGACTATCTCAGCGAAGACCCTGACCGGGTCCTCTATCGGGTGACCGTGAGAATCGTAGAACGCCTCCTCAGGGATGACTGCGGTCATCGTAGCCACGAGGGTCGCATACAGCACCATGCCAATCACGAGGGAGGTCATGATTCCCCCGGGCAGGTTCTTGCCCGGATTCTTAATCTCGCCACCAATCGCGGCCACTTTGGTCACACCAGCATACGAGACAAGGACCAGTGATGCTGCCTCACCCATCGTCATCCAGTCCTCTCTAGTCTCGAGCGTTGGGGCCGACCTAGAGTAGTCAGCCTCGCCGCTCATTATTGCCCAGAGAGTCAGAATCAGCAGCATCAGAATGGAGATGGTGACCACGGGTGTCTGAACTGACTTGATTCTACTCAGGCCGAGCACATTGATGGCAGTAATCAGGACCAGCATACCCAATGCTGCCTGAACATCGGTGATTTCCGTCCCGAGGTAACTCTGAACGAACATCAGGTAAGCGGAGAAGCCGATTAGCGCGAATGCCGACTTGAGCAGGAATGAGGCCCATAGAGCGAGTCCGGTCATAGTCCCATACATCGGCCCGAAGACTCGCTCGATGTAGACGTAGGAGCCCCCCGAGGTAGGCATCGCAGATGCCAACTCGCTCTTGTTCAGAGCCCCGGGAATGACAACGAGTGCTGCAAGGACGTAGGCCAGCCATGCGCCTCCTCCTACCATCTCGAAGGCCAGAGAGGGCAGAACGAACAGACCACTGCCGATCATCGCTGACAGAGAGATGATTACGACTGAGAAGAAGCCCAGTTTCCTCTCTAAGGTGGTTGAGACCGCCTCGATGGGAGTCAGGACGATTCCTGCAAGGCCCTTGGGGCCTTCGGGACGCATGTTCAGTGCGAATCAAGACCGTTGTTGAAGGTTCTCCCGCCGAATCCTTCTTGCTCGGCACTCCCTCTCAGCATTCGAAAATGAGGTCGCTTCAAGGCATTATGGTGGTCATGCTGGTACTCGTACCACTGAGCGGCTGCTTCGGAATCGGCGGAGAGGGCGGTATTTTCGGTGATGAGCCAGAAAAAGAGCCATTGAGGCTGAATCATATCCAAATGGAAGGAACCCACAATTCGTATCACGTCGAGCCTATTTTCTCACCCACGAGAGAGTACATGTACACTCACGAGCCGTTGGATGTACAAGCGGCACAACTGGGCGTCCGACAGTTCGAGATTGACGTCTGGTGGGATGTCAGAGATGGATTGAGAGTCTACCACAACCAGTACGACTCGGGCACCACATGCCCGACCTTCCAAGACTGCCTTGAGACTCTATTGGCATGGTCACAGGCCAACGACCAGCACCATCCGCTGATGATTTGGGTCGAGCCCAAGGACTGGCCTGAGCAGGCGGTCGACATCACGACAACTGTCGAGCTCTCCGGACTTCTACAGGAGATTGAGTCAGAGATTGCAGAGTTCTGGCCTCGTAACCTGACCATCACTCCAGATGATGTCCGCGGAGAATGGCCGACTCTGAACGAGGCGGTGCTGACTGATGGGTGGCCGTTGTTAGAGGAGAGTCGTGGCAAGGTTATCTTCGTTCTACTTGCTAGAGGGGATATGCGTGATTTGTACCTCGAAGACTATCCCGGATTGAGTGGAGCGTTGATGTTCACACTCTCGGACTTGGGCTCAGGCGAAGCGGCCATCTTCTCGCTGACCGACCCGATTGGTGATGGAGAACAAATCGCACAATTAGTCACAGACGGATACATCGTCAGGACTAGGGCAGACAGTGGAGGAGAGGAGCCGGATAACAACGACACCGCGCGCTTTGAGGCCGCTCTAGCCGCAGGTGCACACACCATCTCTACCGACTACCCTGGACCAGTGGAAGGAATGGACTACTGGATTGCGATTCCTAACGGGACTCCGAGTCGCTGCAACCCTCTGGTAGCACCTGAGTGGTGCTCTTCTGAGGCGATTGAAAATCTGATTCTATGAGATAGTAATCTCAAATTCAAGAGTGCTTTGGAATTATTGCGGTGTCCATAGAGAGTTTTTGTTCTGTTTTGGCATTCTTGAACCATAACAGATCACACTCCTTGCAACCGTCTAGCTTTACGCTGTCGGATTTAGTGGTCAAGTCTTCAATGATGTCTGGCACCAATAGATTGTCCTCATACACCCCACGTTCGCGTTCGATTGGGACTATGATGTGGCTCATTTTCTTTCCACAATCTGGACAATCGTGCTCGCTATTCTCCGTCGAAGATGAAAGTGCTGTTCGAATGTACTCTGCTTTGTTCTCTGACAAGCCAAGTAAATCCCCCTTGAGTCTTTGAT
>CAXEUQ010000208.1:0-2388 GCA_963999425.1 uncultured Candidatus Poseidoniales archaeon
CTCTCGCTCTATGCACTACTAGGCATGGCCATCGCAATCCTTTGGCTAAGGCACCAACAAGTACTCCGCCAAAGAGACTCAATCGCAGACCGAGTAGGGTCTCTTGAGGGAGATTTGACTTCTACAACTCAGAGATTGGACTTACTTTCAAGAGGCGTCGATACGGTGTTCGGTGAGACGCCTGAATTACACGGTCTGCTGGGAGTTCACCGTTCTCTCGAAACTGGAGAATCATTACTTTTCGAGCAAGCCGTAGGAGTCAGTTCTTCGGAATCATGCGCTATTGCAACTCATGCAGCAAGAGCGGTACTGGATGGTCAAGAAGCGACCATTGAGGAAGATAAGATGGCTGTTAATGCCGGACTCGCTCCATTAGTCGAAAGACTAGGCTCAATGCTAGATGCCGCAGAAATGCACGCAGAAGATTTGGAACTAACAGGCCCAGAGCAGCGCAGACTTGGCGAATTATTCCATGCAGTAGAGAGAACCGACAGAGCAGCACAGTGCTACCGACGAGCTCATGAATTGGGTTCGGAAGATGCATCCGCACTTCGCTCACTTGCCGCAATTCAGCGAGAAGAGGGAGATGTGGAGGCGCTCGACAGAAGCCTAGAGAGATTACTAGCCATAGACCCTGATGATACACAGGTACTGGAGGAACAAACCCTCCTCCTGTCAGGAACAGATATCGAGAGAGTCGTTCGAAATAGAAGGAGACTCGAAGCGCTCGGTATCGAAAGCGTAGCCACAATAGATGAAGCCAGTATCGCAGACCTGGCTAGCAGAGCCCAAGAAGTTCGTAAGGAAGTAGATCCACTATCATCGAAGCCTATTACCGCTGCGGGCTGGACCGAGCGCGCTGCCAAATTGATGTTAGTCGGAGAGGTAGTTACAGCACTAGAGTCGGTCGAGAACGCGCTTGATATGGATCAGTCTAATCCAGACGCATGGATGCTTCACGCTCGCTTGTTAGCAGCAGGTGAAGGAAATACTTCAGAGGCCATTCAAAGCGTACGCAGAGCCTCTGCTCTGGGAGAATATGGAATCTTGCTCGAGTCTGAAATCCTCGAGAACGATGGCCGCATTGAAGCAGCTAGAGAAGTCCTCAAGCAACATCTAGAATCAGACCCTGGCGATGCAGAAGCTAGGGCTAGGCTGGCACTTATCTTACTCAGAGCAGGCTCTCCTGAATGGGCAAGGGAAGTACTCAATGAAGCGACCGATTTGTCTTGGGAATCGGCTGCTATGCACGTTATGGATGGTAGACTACACCTAGAAGAAGCAGACAACTATCTTGACAAAAACGGCGAGCATGACGAGATGATTCTCCTCGCTGCATTAACCGCATTTGACGAAGCGATTGAGCGAGATAGAGAATCGGGACTCGCTTGGCTCGGACGTGCTCGCGCTCTCCGCTACCAAGGCTACCGCGATGAAGCCGAAGTGGCCATCGTACGAGCCCGCAGACTAATTCCTGACCACACATCAATACCACTAGAGAGCGCTCGATTATTCCTAGAAATGGGCCGATTCGATCAAGCAAATACAATGCTTGCTGAGGCAGCAACACTTCTACACAATCACCCAGAAGTCCCTTATCTGCGCGGACTAATTGCTGCTCGTCAAAACCGCTTAAGCGAAGCAACTAGCATGTTCACCAAGGTGCTGGCGATGGACCCAGAACATACTCGAGCCCGACTCAACCGTTGCTCTGCATATCTGCTGCGAGAGAATCTGAACGAAGCTCTAGATGATGCGAACACACTGGTCGAGAGTAATCCCGACCTAGACATAGCACGGCAGCGTAGAGCGGAGGTTCTAATGAATCTTGGAGACTTCATAGAAGCCGAACAAGAACTTCGCCGACTCTCGAATCGAAATCCACAACACATCATGGCACTCGTTCATCTTGGCACATGCCTCAATGCAATGGATAGAGCCGAGCAGGCAGAAGTGCCACTCAACAAGGCTCTGCAAATTGATCCTGAGCATTCTGATGCTTGGTATCAAAGAGGCTTGCTATACCTCGATTTCGGAAGAATGGAGGAAGCATTTTCTGACTTTAAATCAGCAGCAGCAGTTGACAAACATCACCTCGATGCTCGTCTAAGGATAGCCGCAATACTGCATGAAACCGGTGACCCACAAAAGGCAATGGCGGCATGGAGAGACGTTTTAGACGTTGACCCAGAACACCGTTTAGCCCGTCGTAGGATGGAAGAATCTCGCCAAAAAGTCCAGCCCGGACCACAGTATCTCGAGACGCAGGATTGAACCGTCAATCGCCTCCTCGTTGAATCATGTCAAGGGGTATCGAGCCGGGAGACCAAGCACCAGATTTTGAATTACCAAATGCAAATGCAGCAGTAGGAGGAGGGTCGATGACGC
>CAXEUQ010000209.1:0-2375 GCA_963999425.1 uncultured Candidatus Poseidoniales archaeon
GCAGACCAAGGTCTCTGGCTGGCAGGTATCTCGACTCCCACTTCTCGTAGTCGGAGCGCTTGACGGAGTGTCTCGGCTTGATGACTCCACAGCGGTTGATTGCACCAATCAACTCGATTCTGAACGAGCCGCCTCGACCGTTCTCGAGCCTCTGATACTCGCCGATGTAATTCGAGGCCTGCATGATGTCAAGCATGTTGCCTAGCATCTTGCTGGCCGGGTAGACGGTCACCTCGTAGTGACCGGCTTGCTCCGCATTGAAAATGCGGGTGAAGGCATCGCTAATTGGGTCAAACTGCATTTCTTTCACCTCATGAGTACTTCTTGAATCCGATATCTGGAGCGACGTCCCTGAAACACTGTCTGCACAGTCTCAGTCCGTGTCTGCGAATCATTCCACGCTTGCGTCCGCAGCGTCGGCAGCCGTTTGAGCGGCCTATCTCCTTGCCATGATCATGTGCCATCTATCTCACTCCTCCACTATCTCGAGCTCAAATTGCTCGGCAAACCACTTCTTGCTCTCTTCGGGGCCGACTCTGTGCCCATATCCAACACGTGAGGAGCTCTGTCTGCGACGCGAGACCCTGTGGCCGGGCCTCTCTAGGACTATGTTGACATCCATGCCGAAGATTCCGATATCCGGGTCATACTTCTGATTCGGGAAATCCGTGTAGTCGGAGATCCCGAAGGAGAGATTCCCCTGTGAGTCGAAATTGTACGAGGGAAGTGTGTTCTGGCGGACCCAGAAAGCGTCCTTGAGGAATGACTGGATGGACTCGCTTTCACGAATCGTGACCTTGCAGCCTATCGGAGCGCCCCTGCGGGTGCCCAGATCGCGATTGGTCTGGGTCGCTAGAGTGCGTACGGGTTTCATTCCGGTCAGCAACTCAAGAACTCGCTCAGCGAGCTGCAGGCGCTGGCCACCCTCGCCCACACCAATGTTCACGGTGACCTTTGTAATCGAGGCGGTTAGCATCGGATTGGCTCCTTGACTCATGACTCAGCCCCCGGGATGTCTGAAGATGAGCCGATAACGAAGACGTAGTCTGCAATCGTCGAGAACTCTTCGAACTGGACCTCGTTGGCCTTCGATGAGCGCTTAACATCGTGGCCTCTGATGGTCGCGGTCTCGCCGATGTGACTGCCCCCTGTGAGGTACGAGAGTGAGCCTTCGGAGAACTTGTGGTGAGCGGAAATCTGCTGGTCAGGGAGAGAAAGGACGACGCTATCTCCTGTGCTATATGTGGATGCATCGTCCATCAGGATATTGCGACCATCGTGCAGGTGCAACTGTGTTCGGCCGCCGCGGATGGTGGTCTTCCCCATCACTCTGCATACCTTGGAGTTTGCATCGCTGCTAGAGATTGGTCGGTAACGCAACTTGCCGTTGGTGTCCAACACACATCGGTAGTTGTCATCAGCCACGGTCAGCACATCCATCAACCCGACACCGCGTCCTCCGTCGGTCTCAATTCGTCCATCGACCTTGATCACTCGCGAGTGCAGGATTCGCTTAGCCTCACGGTGAGTGTGAGCGACGCCTAGTACATCGCGAAGGATGAGTGCTAGGGGCATGCAGTTCTCGATGTTGTGTCCTCCTGGATTCGGCTTCTGGACCCAGATTGATGACTTCCTTGGAAGCGGCCAACTACGAGGCATCACGAGTCTCTTGATGTGGCTTCTACTCATCTGAGGCACCTCCAGCTCTCTCAAGGAGTCTCTTGATTCTCAGTTGGTCTCCATCGAACAGTGAGGTGACGACTATGTTGGAGGCCCTGATGGGGACTCCCTCCTCCTTTCCGTCCGCTGTACTCAAGGTCATTCCATCGACGAAAATTAGCGACCTCTCGGTGTCGACCGAGGCCACCTTGGCCTTGATTCCGCTGCGGCCTCTAGACTGTCCGAGGCGCTTGCCACGTGAATCTGACTTGACGCTGTTGGGGCTGCCAAAGTCTCCTCGAACAACTTCAACCTCGTCCCCAACTCTAACTGTGACTGTACGGATAGATTGGAGTTCTGGGTCGTCGGTTACGAGTCTGGCTCGAATGCGCTTCCTCTTGAGGTGAATAGGGGCTTTGCTGCCCTTAAGGCGCTGCTTTCCGGGTTTCTTGCTAACCATTTCCATCACCTCATACAATCTGCTTTGCTGTTGCAGCAATTCTAGGCCACCTTTCTGCAGCCTCTCTTGAAACAGGACCTTTGATATCTGAACCTTGTACTTCCCCTCTACGATTGGTGATGACCACGGCATTATCTTCAAATTGAACCCAAGTACCGTCCACTCTTCGGAATGGCCGACGTTGTCGGATCACAACTGCATCGTACATTTGTCGTCGAGTTTCTGGAGTACAGCGAAGCCGTTGTCGCGGCAATCT
>CAXEUQ010000210.1:0-2369 GCA_963999425.1 uncultured Candidatus Poseidoniales archaeon
AGCGAGGACTGTTCTGTTGCGTAGGGTTGCCCCGGTACGCGAGAAGGTAAACTCGTCCCCGGGCGCTGCCATGCTCTCGCCTGAGGATACCCGACTTCAAGGCTCACGATAGCGAGTCCGGCGGATTCTCGCCGACCAAGTCATTGTCCCAGCCTTCAGCCACAGCATCCCTGCCCTCGTCTCGTGAAAGCAGGTGATGCAACTTGACCAGAGCAGAAGAAGGCGGGCACAGCGAGCCGTGGCCGATGATTCCCATCTCCTGCTGGTCACGGCCCTTGTCGTACACATCCATGTGGATGGGGCCGTGAATAGTCTGAGTCACCACGACCACCACACCACCCGCAGCGCAGTAGTCAACCAGCATGATGCGCAGGCGGGTGTTCTCGGGACTGTCATCTTGCGGGTCGGCGATCGGCAGGTGACCCAAGCCGGTGCCGTGGAACATCAGTGCATCGTACTCCGCATCGATAGCTGCCTGCACCATGTCTGGCTGCAGGTGCGCATCGGCAACGAATTGAGCGATGCGTGTCGATTCATCGAACAGCATCGGCGAGATTGCCTCGGTGCGTGCATCGAAGGGGACTGCGTCTCCCATCTCGATGCTCGGTTTACCTCTGTCAATCGAGATTTGGGCAATCGGCTCCTGATTGATTGACTTGAATGCATCACGGCGTGAAGAGTGGTACTTGCGAGTAGCGCACCCGGGCAGTACAGCGCAACTGCCATCGGACGAGCCGGCATGCAGGACCACCACGGATGAGTCTCGGTATCCGGTAGGCTCGGGCCCATTTGCCGCCCAGTGGACTGCAGCAATCAGATTCTCAGCAGCGTCCGATGAGCCGCGGTCTGGTGAGCGCTGGGAGCCGGTTATGACAATCCTTCCCGGTGGTCTGCCGCCCCTGCCCGACCAACCGTACGACATCGCAGCGGCAGAGATGTGCAGGGTATCGGTACCGTGGGTGATTACCACTCCCACAGCACCCTCGGAGAACGCCTCCTCGGTTGCCTGTAACATCCTGTTCCAGTGTCTAGGACGGATATCATCCGACCACATGCTGCCAAGATTCACCGCGCGTATGCGAGCAATTCCGCGCAACTCAGGCACGGCATCTAGCAACTCATTTGGAGTGAACCTAGCACTGACAGCCCCGGTACGGTAGTCGACCTTGCTCGCGATGGTACCACCGGTGTGAATCAAGTGAACAAGAGGGAGGGATTCATCCTGCTCGACTTCGGGCTCGCTGTCTTGCTCAAAGTCAGGTGCATCGTCGAGCTCTACCACCGACTCGACATAGGAGTGCGGGAATGAGATGTTGTAGCCATTGGCCAGTTTCATCGTCACCAGTTTGGGACCTGCGGGGGGAAGGGCAAGGCCGGTGTGCTCAGCCAATCCAGACCAAGTCTTGACTGTCAGCCTGACTGGCGTTCCCGGGTCCGGCCAATCCACCATCGGCGGTGCGTTGGCCCACTACTCAATGAATCAAGCGCTTGGCGCTTACATCATCGCTGAGTACAGGCAGATTGCGATGAGTGTCGGGAAGATGACCTTGGGGGGCGTTGGGATGTGATCCATAAAGCCCCTGAGATTGGCCCAAACGATTGTGCCGAAAACTAGTGCCAGACCAATTGCAGTTCCCATCAGTATTGCTTCTCCGGCCGCAGCATCATCGACATTGAAACTGCAGTAGAGGTTGATTGCTCCAATACCTGCGAAGCCGCCTCCAATCAGCATTCTCATCGATGCCGCTGGTCCGCCTTCTATTCCCTCGACATCGCCGAATATACTCTTATTCATACCGATGGGATCTCTATTCTTCATTATTGCAACGAGGACCAAGACGGCCCCCACGAATTGCATTGCTACTGTGTGCTCCATGGGCTGACTTGCACAAGGCAGCACTTGATGAATCCGGCAACGAGTTTATCCGAGCCGCCTCTGCTGCAATGACATGCAAACCAAAGCGGCGCTGATGATTTTGGTCCTGCTCAGCGGGACAATTGCCGGATGTACGAGTGACCCTGATGGGGGCGGAAATGACGGAATTGACTCGGATGCACTTGACGATTTATTCGATGAGTACTTCCAAGATTTTGTGAATAATACATCGATAACTGTGATCAATCACTACCACAACAATACGACCTATGTTGTTGATGATGGAGATTACAGTACTACTGTTGTCAATGAGTACAACAACACCACGATTAACGAAGGCGATGAGACTAGTACTAACAACTACAACAACCAGACTGACAATGACTACTCATCTTCAAACTCAAGTTACTCATTCAATGGCTCTGGCGCTGGTTCCGGGTCGATTATGCAGATGTTTACAGTCAACTGGGATCATTCTGTTGTTGAGATAACT
>CAXEUQ010000211.1:0-2362 GCA_963999425.1 uncultured Candidatus Poseidoniales archaeon
TGTCTGTCAGGTCCATCCTCTCGATAGAATAATTGGTATGCTCTATCACTTCTGAAGAAGGTAGTAAGGATAGTGGATTTGTATGGCCTGCTCTGGCCCCGAGCATCACATTATGCCTAACACTCGCATGCCTCACCAGTCCTAACCTCTGAGGAATGTATCCGACCGACCCGCGAGGGGGTTCGGAGGGCAGGGTTGTTTGGCAAACTCTGAGAGTTCCGGATATTGGCTTAATCAGACCTGCAATGGTTCTTAGAAGCGTTGTCTTGCCAACTCCGGACGAACCTGTGATGGCTACAATCTCTCCAGAATTAATGGATAAATCTGGGACTCTTACGAGGGGATTATTGGGGTCGTATCCAATTACCACTCCATCAAGACTGACTAAGCAATCTTCTATGTGTTGCCCCTCATATTCGCTCATAGGGGCACCATACTTTCCAATCCGTCAAGTGATGTCAAACTTGTCATCGTAATAAGAAGAAATACCGGGGATGTTCCTAATCAAATCCGAATAGCTTCCCAGATGCTGCTGAGAGGTCGCTCTTACGATCCCAGGGGTGTTCAGGACATTTGCCAGAATTTCAGAGCCGCAGGTATTTCGGGGTGATTCTTGATCAATCACGTGTACGGAAATATCGTAACATCCAGTGTATGTCTGTCCCATTGTAGTGTAATTCACAACATAACTCTCGAAATTTAGAGACATTAATGCATTGAGAATTGCGGTCCTTGTCTGTACATCCAGCATTCCGGGGTTATACATCACTGGGTGGCTGGGAGCCTTGCCAAATGCAGGAAGGGCGACGTACTGGTCCCTGTCTAGGCACCATTCTTCGTTCTCTTCCTCGACATCATTACCACAGTAAGAGTCGACGGTGCTATCCTTGGCGAAGGCGACATCTCCAGTGCCGTCTGAAAGGCATTTCACGGCACCCGAATATCCATAGTAAGGTGTTCCGGAGTCAGGGATTGAGGCATCCTCATTGAAGAAATTGTAGATCGTGTTCCTTAGGGACTCTACATCGTTTGCATCGCCAACTACTTCGGCGTATCCGTTACCAATCAGGTATCCCATGGGAAGTAGCATTCCAGCCGACTTGAGCCATCCTGTATGGCATGATGTCTTGCCCTCAAGGAGGGCGAATGGATCAGTGCTTGGGTCATCATCGAGGTGCGCTGCAGCCATTTCGCTGTCCGCCCTCACCCATGCATGAGCATGGTAGTATGTCCTCTCGTCAGATTTCTGATCGGCGGCCATGACTGCTAGGTCGTACTCCTTCCAACCCACCCAAGCGGCTCCCCCATCCATGAATGCAATATCTGCATGTCCAAATCGGAGAGCTTCTATGATGGCTCCTTCGGAATCAACATTGTACAGTTCAACATCTACGCCGAGGGTCTGCTCAAGGTAATCAGCTAACAACTGAGGATTCTCATCTATGTTCTCGTAATCGGCCTTGACCTCAAATGCAATCCTTATTTGATCAATAGTAGGAGAAACCGTCTCATTTATCGTATACTTGTCGCTGTAATATGCGGAGATTCCTGGAATGTTGGAAACCAGTGAAGAATAACTGGACATGTGATTCTCAGCATTCGTGGCCACTATGCCAGGGGTGTTGAGTACATTTTCTAGGATCTCACTTCCCTCGGTGTCGTCACTCATTTGAACTAGTACTTCGGTAACTAGGTCGACAGTTGTAGATTCCAACAACTCTGGATTGTACATCACTGGGTGACTGGGGGCCTTACCAAATTCTGGAAGTGCAACATACTGATCCCTTTCTAGGCACCACTCTTCATTGTCTGCCTCAATCACGTTCGCGCAGTATGAGTCAACCGTACTGTCCTTAGCAAAGGCGACATCTCCGGTACCGTCTGAAAGACACTTCACTGCTCCAGAGTATCCATAGTAGGGTGTTCCAGAGTCCGGTATTGAAGCATCATCGTTGAAGAAGTCATAGATTGTGTTCCTCAGAGTCTCGATATCATTGGGATCTCCTACAACATTTGCATACCCGTGTCCAATCATGTAACCCATAGGAAGCAGCATCCCTGCGGACTTGAGCCATCCCGTGTGACAAGATGTCTTACCCTCTAGAAGGGCAAAAGGATCTGTGTATGGGTCGTCATCAAGGTGCGCAGCGGCCATCTCACTGTCCGCTCTCACCCACGCGTGAGCATTGTAGTACGTCCTGCCATCAGATTTCTCATCCGCGGCCATGGCGTCCAGCCCATATTGCTGCCATCCAACCCATGCGGCCCCTCCATCCATTAGTGCGATATCGGCATTACCAAATCGAAGGGCTTCGATCATTGCACCCTCAGAATCTACGCTATAGAGGGAAACATCGTAATT
>CAXEUQ010000212.1:0-2351 GCA_963999425.1 uncultured Candidatus Poseidoniales archaeon
CGGATTCTAGGGATGTCATCGGTGCTAGCGCCCGGAATCTCTAGTGTGCCGTGCTTGTTATTTGCGATTTGATCCGAATAGCCAAGTGGCGAAAGTGCCGCAGTGATACGCTCGAACAGAGCCTGTCTAGAGTCTGCATCCACCTTTCCAGCCACAACGCCAAGGGCACTCTGGTTACTGTCCTGAATTGAGAGAGCTACAGTCACGCCCCCCTTGCTGCGAGGCTTGACATTGAACCAGTGGGTCTTACCGGCGATTCCGCGAGTCAGTCGGATGTGAGGATCTTGGTCAATTCCCACAGGTACGACAATCGGCCTCAGGCCTCCGAAATCGTCGAGCTGTGGGTGGATGATGTCGCCGACTTGAACCAAAGGCGCCTGGACATGGGCGAGATTGGTCTCGCCCTCAAATCCGTAGATTGCCTCGAACTCGGACAGATTTGTCCTGCGACCAAGGGTGAAGGCAAGCCTCTGAACTTCTGGGCGAGAGCTCTGGAAGTACACATTGGTGCTCTCGGGGTCCAGTCCTAGGGCGGCGTAGTTGAGCACGTACTCCTCGATGGCGGTTTTCCTACCAGTTTTGAGAGAAGTACCTCTGGTCGCTAGGGCCTCTAGGTCTGCAACAGTGACGGTGATATCAGCTCCTTGGTCTTGGAACCACTTTACTTGGTCAATCACCATAGAGTGTCCTAGATGCATCCTGCCGCTGGGCATCAATCCGGTCAGAACACCGAATGGCTCGGAGCGTTTCATGCAGCCGAGAACGACATCGAGATCGCGATGTGCGAATACGATTCCTCTGCGATGTAGCATACTCGGATTCGGGATGCTTGAGACATCTACCGAACCAAGTCCGAATTGGTCAATTATCCTAGCATAGTCTTGCGACTGCTCAGACGACCACGGGTCGATGCGGCCTCCAGCCATGCCCCTTGGCCAGCGATTCCCTCAATCAAGGCATCGCCGCTCTCAGGCCTCAGAGTGCGACCGTTAGACAGAATACGGCATACCGACTCGTGGAGCCATGGCGGTAATTCATTGCCTTGGAGCCGGGTTGGTGGGTGCTTGGGTAGCGAAGCGTCTGGCAGCGGCTGGTCACGAGATTCACGCCTACGATTTTCAACCACATCGTGTGATGGAGGTTGAAGGGATAACAGTCCATCATTGTGATGTAGTCGAGGATTTTCCCTCTTTCTATGAGAACGGCCATGTGGATATGGTCGTAAATATGCTACCCGGAGATATCGGGCATATGGCTACAACCAATCTGGCCGAGACGACCTTTCGAATAGTTGACCTGAGTTTCAGCAAGTTCACGCCCGATAGAGATGATGAGAAGGCTCGTGATTACGGTTCGACTATCCTGTGGGATGTCGGAATAGCCCCCGGCTTGTCGAACATGCTTCTAGCAGTTGCCGACCGAAGGATTGGGCCATTGCAGAAGGCCGAGGTCTGGGTAGGGGGGAACCCTACAGGACCATTCGGCGAATGGAAGTACATGGCCCCATTCTCTCCAATTGATGTGATTGCAGAGTATACTAGGCCCGCCAGAGTGATTCGCGAAGGCGAGGAAGTTACTCTGCCAGCATTGAGCCAGCGGCATATGGTAGATACCGGAGAACACGGAGAGATGGAGGCATTTCTGACTGATGGTTTGCGTTCAGTATTGAAATCGATCCCAGCTGTTGATATGTCCGAGTACACTGTTCGCTGGCCGGGCCACATACAGAAGTTCATTGATACCAGAGACTCTGGACAATTGGACGAAAATGAATTGATTGGACATTGGTCGTACAACCATAAGATACCTGAATTCACATGGATGAGAGTCAGGGCCGAAGGGAGGAGGGGAGAAATTCTCGAATGGGAAGTAGAAGACCATGGAGGAGATGATGGGCATTCAATGGCTAGAGCGACAGGTATGGTCACGGCTTGTTGTGTGGAAGCATGGTTGGAAGATCCCGAAATGCTACCCCCAGGAGTTCATGCGCCGGAAGCTTTGGGTGACGATGTAATCGAAAAAATAGTTGAGACGATGAGGGCAGATAGAGTTCGAATCGAAGGTCCTGAAATCAGGTAATCACCGGGATTCGGCATCCTTCCTGATGAGATATCTGATTGCCATAGGAGTTGCAATCAATATCACTAGAGCTAGGGCCGGCAAGAATAGGCTCTTTTCGATTCCAGCCGGCCGTTCTATCAACCATGTGAATACGAGTTCTGAATTGACGAAATCCGTTGTCCATTGGAATAGATTAGTTGTATGGTGGCCGACAATTGTTACCGCGTGGTGGTGATTGTTGAAGGTAGTCAGGGGAGTACTATGTAGATCATCAGGCTCGCTTTCTAGTT
>CAXEUQ010000213.1:0-2345 GCA_963999425.1 uncultured Candidatus Poseidoniales archaeon
ATCACCTGTACGACTTCTGCCACTTCTTGCGAGCACCGCGCCCCATTTGATGCTTGGGTTCCTTCCTTCGAGGGTCATTTACCAGCAGGCTGCGATCGAATCTGATGTACTCGTCACGGAGTTCCTCGTCATCTCCCTCGGCTCCACCGTTCCACTTCACTAGGCCGCGTGCGATTGCTGTGCGAATTGCGTCTACTTGTCCCATCTGACCGCCGCCTTGGACATCGACGACCACGTCGGCATCTGCTAGGCGGTTCATCGCCTCAGCGATTTGAACTGGCTCAAGCGCCTTGCGCCTTGCCAGTTCAGGCTCCATGATGTGAATCGGCTTGCTGTTGACTCTCACGCGACCCTTGCCCTTGCGGACAGTGGCGCGTGCAATCGCAGTCTTGCGCTTACCGCTGGTGTTCACCGAGTTCTTGCGCTTAGACTTGCGTGCCATAATCACTCACCCCCCCATCGAGATGCATCGGCACCTAGTGATGAGCTTATCTCGCCCAAGCGAACGAATCTCAGAGGTAGAGGGCGGTCGATTGAATCGGTGTCACCCCACGCGTGGTCCTCGGGAAGTTCCTCTTCGGAGATATTGGTCGGTTGGCCGATCAGTACTCGCAAATCTCGCAGTGCGCCCCTGCCGCTGCTGTTCTTCTGGTAAGGCAGCATGCCGCGGACGGTTCGCTTGAGAATCTGGTCTGGCATGCGTGGGAAGAACGGGCCCTTCCTAGCGTGGTTGAGTTTGTACTTCTTGTCGTATCTGGATAGAACTTGCGTCCTAGGACCAGAAACGATGGCATGCTCAGCGTTGTAGATAATCACCCTCTGCTCACGGCCGTCCTTGCGGGCTGAAATCAGCTGCTTGGCGACGTGACTAGCAAGACGGCCGAGAATCTTGTCTCGGGCATCGTAAACTAGTGTTCCAACCTCAGCCAAGTATCCTCACCCCCTTTCCATTCGGGTTCTCTTTCATCAGTTCTCGGATGGTCATCACTCGACCTCCGGCTTCTTCTATCTTCGAGCGGGCTCCGGCACTTACACTGTATGCGGCGACGCTCGGCTTACCCGATACCTCTCCGCTGCCCAGAAGTTTGCCTGGGACAAGGATGGTGTCCTCATCAGCGGCGTGCCTCGACAGGCGGCTTAGGTTCGGTTCTGCCCAATTGCTGCGGCTTCTCTCAAGCCTGACAGCGACGTCTCGCCACAGTGCTGAACCGGATGACCTGCTCTGGTCCTTCAAGTCGCCAATCAGGCTGACTAGGGATTTGTTGGTCTTTCTCGTGTTCTTACTCATATGACTCCCTCGACGTTCTCGGGTAGCGCGGCCACCTGAGTCCGTGTTATGAATGCTGCGGGACGCCCCAAAGGGGCGAAAGGCTCCGCTGCAGCCCTATCAGGCCCAATATAGACCCGAATCAGATTCGGAAACCATCACTCTGGCTGTCCTCGTCAGTACCGGCTAGTCTGGTCTCACCCTCGGAGTCCACGAACTGTCCGGCCTTGGTAACAGAGCCGTATAGACTCGCCTCGTTGATGGACGACCTGCTTAGCATCGAGTCTCCCAGAGAGGCGGTCAGGTGGTTTACAATTGACTGTAGGGTAGCGATTGCTCTGTCGCGTTGGTCGGCACCGATTTCGTGGTCGGAGTAACGCGCCTCTTCGAAGATGGAGAAGAACTCGTCTAAGTCCTCAGGCGGAGCTATTCCGCCAAGCATCGCATTGATCGCGTCCTCAAACTCTCTGGTGGTCTCGTAGACCTTCTTCATCGCGCCTCTGCTTCTGAAGAAGCGGACTAGGTCCTTGTAGCAGTTGAAGATAGTCTGGATGTAATCATTGGAAGCCTTCAGCGACATCAGCGAGTCAGTCAGGATTCCACGAATGACCTCAATGCGTCGGCGCTCGGCATAGTTGCGATACATAATCGCGCCAATCAGCAGGGCGAATGCAATTGCAATCAACAGTACGACTGTAACTCTAGCGGTGAAGAAACTGGTCTGCTCCTTCGCCGGTTCATCGCCGAGGAAGATAAGCGGGGTACTGTTCAGGAACTCCTCGACGAAGAACTGAGTATCGAGGAAGTGCACTAGAACTCGCCATCTTCCTTCAATGGCGCAAGGCGCAGATTCAGTTGATTCACATGGAAGTTCGCCGGGTATATCCTCTCCAGAATAACTGAATGAGAAATTGGCAATTCCTTGCTCGTTGGTCACCTTGTAATCCGGAGGGAATCCTGTGACCCATTCGTTACCATTCCAGTACTGAGAAGTGAACACCACGGTCTGACCTTCAACTGAGAGGTCAAGGCGGTCGCGCAGTATGGTCACAGCGCCGGTAATCTCGTCCCCCGGCTG
>CAXEUQ010000214.1:0-2327 GCA_963999425.1 uncultured Candidatus Poseidoniales archaeon
CTAATGCTGATGTCAATGCCCTTCAGTGCCCAAAAGTCACCGAAGTTCACCTTCACTCCCTTTGTCTCAATAATCATCTCTTCTTCACTCATGCTGCTTCTCCCCCTCCTTCTCTAACCAGTCCGAGGCTCTTCTCGATTCTCATCGAGATCCTAGACAGGTAGAATGCGAATACCCAGAATACTAGGGCGGTGACGTATAGTGGCTCTAGGAAGTTACCTAGGAAGCGCAAGTCAGTGGCAGGGAGATCCTTTGCCAACTTGAAGAAGTCGAGAATGTTGATGATGAAGAGCAATGTGGTGTCCTTCCACAATCCGATAAAGACGCTGACGATTGAAGGTAGAGTAGTCCTAACTGCATTGGGTAGCTCGACTTGCATCTTGGTCTGGAATGGAGACAGGCCAAGGGCTAATGCGGCCTCCTTCTGGCCAGAATCTACAGCTTGGAGTCCTCCTCTCAGAACCTCTGCGATGTAGCATCCTCCGAAAATACCGAACATCAGTAGCATTCGGATTATGTCTTCAGCATTGTAGAAAGGATCCATGATGTCTGGCATCAAGAAGACAGCGAACCAGAGCCAGCAAATTAGAGGCCCAGACCGAACAAGCTCAATCAGAGCAACTGATGGGACGCTGAAGAATGGCTGATTACTCTGGCGTCCGAATGCCAGAACCACACCTATCCCGAAACCGAGCACACAACCTGCTGTTGCTACAATCAGGTTGACGAATAGCCCACCCCACTGAGAGGCTTCGATACCATCTCCTGCGAGTTTATCGAGGGTGCTTGGTACTACTGCCCCAGAGGTTATCTCATCGCTCCCGGCTACAGCAGGTGTGCCACCAAGCAAAGCTGCAAAATCCTTCACAAACTCTGGAGGATTCATTATCATGATTGCGAAGAAGAATGTGGCTACTGCAGCGATTGCGATATTGCGCCTCAAACGATTGGCTTTGTACTCCTCCGAGATTGAGCAGTAGTAGAATGAGGCCCCGTAGGCCAGATATCCAATCAGTAAGGCCTTGAGGAGATTCATCAGTGGGACCGACTTGTAGTAGTTGATTTCAGCAGGAACCCACGCGATAGCCATCAGAGACAAGGTAACCAATGTGAAAGGCACCAGGAATCTAGCCGGCTTTTCGGGATTGGTCCCGTAGGCGGCAGCTATGACTGCGAATGTCGGATATAGAATCCACCACAAGCGCCAGTTCTGATTGATTCCATAGCAATTTGCTACATCGATACAAGATTGTGAGCCGGGTGCTTGTGTCATCTGCTCAGTCATCTGCTGGCCGACGACCAATAGAACTCGATTGGCCCATACGACATCCCAATCTGCTTCCACTAGTACGAAGTGACTCAGTCCACGTACCACCACTACGACAATCCATGCAGTAGTTATACCGAGCATTGCGGTGGTGAAAGACTTGCCCGGTGTCCACTTGATTAGCGCAGTCAGAGTAACCCACCATGCGAATATGATTACTGCAGCCGATATAGCCCCGTAAATCTGTGATTGCGGTATGGACAAATCGATGAACGAGATGATCATATTGCCTGCGCCTTGGGCCTCGGCTTTGGCCGCCAGTTCGAAGTAGCCGTTAAACAGGAATTCCTCATACATGCCCCCAAATATTCCGAAGAAAAGAGCCAGTAACATGGCTAGAGTAGAGAGAATGGCGCTGTTGTCGGGCGTAACCCACTTTCCGCCGGGCTTACCAGCAATCGACTCCTCGAACTCAAGGAACGAAGAGGTGTTGGTTGACTGCGGAACCTTCTCCCTCATGGCTTCGTCAAGCACTTCGCCGGCGAAGTGCAAGGGAGTAGGGTCCGGACTCATATTTTCACACTCGTTACTCTAGTATTGTACCAGTTCATTACAGCCGATATGGCGAGGCTTCCTGCTTGGTATGTGATTAGAAGTAGGATGAACAGCGGGATTAGTTTGCCAACATTGTTCATCATCACCAGTATAACGTAGAATATGTCGCTGTAGGCGACAATAACTGCTAGACTGGAGTTCTTCCAGACGTTCATAAATTGGTTGTTGAACAGAGGCACCATACTCCTCAGTGCCTGAGGCAGGATGACTAGCCTTAGCCTCTGGAAAGGACTCAGGGACAGCGATATCGCAGCCTCAACCTGTCCTCGCGGCAGTGATTGGATACTTCCTCGCACAATCTCAGCAACCGTGGATGCAGTAAACAGGGTCAGGCCGAGCATCATGGCAAGGAAGAAGGGTGTAATCTCGAAGCCCGTGCCTTCTGCGATATGCCATGAGCAAGCAAACGAGTACAATGGCTGCGGCTCCAGCGATAATAGAGAGG
>CAXEUQ010000215.1:0-2307 GCA_963999425.1 uncultured Candidatus Poseidoniales archaeon
CCAGACCGGTGTGCATCATCAACTGGTCAAACTTAGAGAGTCCGGTCTAGTATCTACTCAGACTGACGATAGGTGGCACCTCCATGTGCTTCGGGGGGGTTCGGTGTCGGCATCTATGGAACTGATTTCTGCCCAAGCCAAGGTGATTCTCAATCAACGACTCGGTCTGCTCTCTACTTTTGTCTCCGAGTCTGATGAAAGGATGGTCGTTCCTTGTGAGGAGGAGGAGTACGGGTTCCGCATCGAGGTCGCAGAGCCGGGGGCATCTGTCGAGGGCGAGGATTCACTCGATGCCTTGGTTCGAGAGCTGGGGCTCAATGGTGAGAGAGCCAAGCAGGGCGACGGTTTGTCGCGAGCCCTGCTTGAGGAACTGGCTGGAAACGGTAACGCAGTCAGTCTACTAGCTCTCTCAGAGAAGTTCGGAGAGTCTCGCTCTAGAGTTCAGCGCTCGGTGGAGAGGATGAGAGCAGCAGGCATCGTTGAGAGGGTCCCGATGCTGGAGCGTCTCGCTCAGGACATCTATGCCGGCTTGATGCGCCAGAGCGATGCCAGAGGAGAGGAGTGGTTGATGACTAGAGGAGGCTTGGGCAGACTGGACGAATCGGTTTCCAAATCTCTGATTGCAGGGGTACGCAAGAAGTCGCTTGATTCCGACAAGGTGCAGTCGATACTGGAGCAGGTAGATCTGGATGCTCAGCGAATACTGCTCAACACACTAGGAGGCAGAATGCCTTACGGAATCAGGATAGCGGGCAGAGACGGTGTTGCTGTCAGAGAAGGAGTGATGAGGAGGGTCGAGCGGACACTGCGCAGGATGAGGACTGTTGCTCAGAGGCTTGATGAGGCTCTCATCGATGATGATTAGGCTGCGTGGTCCTCCAGCATCTCAAGATCGCAGACTGCCAGAGCTTCCTCGTGCGTTGCCTCTAGGACAACTGGGCAAGCCAATCCTGCCTCGGCAGCGTCCTGCCAGGTACCTGCGCATACGCACCATCTGTCGCCCGGTTTCAAGCCTGGGAATCCGAACTGAGGAGAAGGTGTAATCAGGTCATTTCCCTGTGAGAGAGCGAACTGAAGGAACTCCTCGGTCACAATCGCACAGACAGTATGCGAGCCTGTGTCACGCTCGTCTGTATTGCAGCAGCCATCACGGAACCATCCTGTCAGCGGCTCGATTGAGCATTCCTGCAGTTCGGTTCCCTTGACGTTGATTGAATCATGCATCAAGCCACCGCCTGAGTGGAGAGATCTAGGTCGTTGAGATACTCAGAGACCCTTTGGCCGAGTTTGCGTTGGTCGTGAATGGTGTGCAGTTCCACCCTCATCGCAGAGGCACCGGGAAGTCCCTTTGTGAATGAGACGGCGTGACGCTTGAGATTCTTATTGTCGTGCTCTCGATACAACTCTGAACTTAGTTGGATGTACCTCTCCCAGCACCAGTGCCTCGCTACGGCTGGGTCGTCCTCGCCCCATGGGGGCCTGCCGTCAGACCAGCCGAGGTCGCGCTTGATTTCATGGAACAGGGTCGGCCTGCCGATGGCTCCGCGACCGATCATCAGACCGGCAGCGCCGGTCTGCTCAAGACATGCCGCAGCGGTCTTGGCATCTACGACATCACCGTTAGCGATTACGGGGATGTCGACTGCCTGCACGATGTCTCTGATTTGGGACCAGTCGGACTCTCCCGAATAGCGCTGCCTCAGGGTTCGACCGTGCACGCAGATGCGCTCGACTCCTTCAGCCTCAAGCCTCTGACAAATCTCCAGAGCAGTGTTAGGACCGCTGCCTGTACCTAGTCTCATCTTCACAGTAATCGGGACATTAGAGGCTTTGATGCATGCCCTGACCATACGCACGACCTTGTCCGGGTCGCGCAATAGAGCCGCTCCCGCGTCGTTTCGGCAGACCTTGGGCGCGGGGCAGCCGAAGTTCAAATCGATGATGTCGGCACGGTCGTGTAGCAACTCAACTGTAGTGACCATCTCGTCGATATCACCGCCAAAAATCTGAGGAATGAACGGGTTCTCTCTAGGGTCGCTCTCTACCTTCAGCCACGAATTAGTGTTCCTGCGGGTGAGCCCGGATGCTGCGGTGAACTCCGTCACCGTGTAGTCGGCTCCACACTCGCTTGCCAGTAGCCGGTAGGCTAGATCGGTAACACCTGCCATCGGGGCGAGGAAGAGAGGTGGGTAGGCTGTCCTCATGGCTATCGGTCCAGTATGGAACCTATGAGTCCGTCGCGACTCAGAAGGTGGATTCCCAGTCATCGACGCTCTGAGAGCGTTCCCAGTCAGCGTCGGTTAGTAC
>CAXEUQ010000216.1:0-2273 GCA_963999425.1 uncultured Candidatus Poseidoniales archaeon
TAGATTCTGCAGAATAATTTTTTTTAAATATGTATTATCAATCGGCGGCGATATGGCAACTGAAAGCGCCCCGATTGAACTAGCAGCACTAACTCTGGTATTAGCCCTAGTTGGAGGTCTGATACCTCTATTCAGTAAGATCAAGGATAATCCTGAGACACTGAGGAGAATTACTGGAATTTCATCAGGGATTCTACTGGCCTCGGCCCTTCTGGTTGTGGTCCCCGAAGGATTCGAACTGGCCACGGGAGGCCATGCTGAACATGGCCACGATGAACATGGCGATGATGATGCCCTGGCTGGCTCTGTCGCTCTAGTGATTCTGGAGTTAGAGCATGGCGATATCGATGCATCAGAGGCCATCGAGGAGATTGAGAGTTTGTTGGGAGGTCATGATGAGGATGAGCATGGCGACCACGACGAGGATGACGATTCGCATGATGAGGAAATGGTAGAGTCTCTGTCAGAGAACATAGAGCATGTCATCGAAGAAGTCGAATCGGGAGAAATCAATGCCACTGCTGGCATTGAGGAGATCGAGGAGTTAATCACATCCCACGCGCATGAAGAGGAGGCTCACGGAGATGAAGAAGAGGAAGGGCTTGAGAATCTGATTATTGGAGCGGCTATCCTAGCCGGATTCATCATGATGCTGATTCTAGAGGGTTCTGGAATGGGCCATGCAGTTCACGAGGAGCATCATGATCACCACGACGAGCACGGGCACGAACATGTACACCACAGTACAGCACCATGGCTACTCGTCCTCGGGCTGTCCTTACATTCTGCAGCAGATGGATTAGCCATCGGTTCTGCTGCTGCGGGATCATCGGAGGCAGTCACCGCACTGGTCGCAATGGCAGTCCTGATTCACAAGGTGCCGGCGGCTTTCAGCCTAGGAGTATTCTCGATGCACGAGAGGGAAAACAGGAACGACTCCATCAGGGACGTCGCCTTGTTCGCCCTAGCCACACCTGTGATGATAATGATCTCCTTCTACGCGCTAGAAGGCCTAGATGAGCACCTTATCGCACTGGCTATGTTGTTCGCTGCAGGCACCTTCCTTTATGTCGCAACCGTAGATACACTGCCGGATATTCACAACCCCGAGACTGGCCGAGAAGCACTCAAGAATGTGGCAATCGGAGTAGTGCTGATGATTCTCGTATTGTATGGTGCCGATGCTGCTGGAATGATTCAGCACGGTCATTAGGGCACAGACAGCATCTTATGAGCGAAATCCCTCCTTAGATAGCGAGAGTGATGAGAGCTAGTCGCGAAGATTACCGTTTGACCACCATTGTCGTGATTAGCGTACTGCTGATTGTGAGTTTGGTTATTAGTGCCATAGATGTCAATTCTGTTGGGGTCGATGGGCTTCCTGCTGTGACCTGGTGTGCAATCATCGCCTTTGGAGTTCAGTGGTTGGCTTGGATTCCCGCTTCTATTGGTCAAACTGAGCGATTCTACGACCTTACTGGCGGACTGACCTATCTCGCAGTTGTTGCGTTCAGCCTGTGGGCCGGGTCGCAGTCCGAGGACCCTAGTGCGAGAGAATTGCTAATCAGTGCGCTAGTGGCAATCTGGGCTATTCGCCTCTCCAGTTTCCTGTTTCTTCGAATCCACCATGCCGGTAAAGACGGGCGATTCGACCAACTGAAGACATCTCCAGTCAGATTCCTAGTCCCTTGGACCCTACAGGCCCTCTGGGTATTCCTGACTCTGAATGTCGTGGTTGTAATCAACAGTCAATCCGGACCTGCTCCTGCTCTAGGAATCTGGGATGGAATCGGATTGATGGTCTGGATTCTTGGATTTGGAATCGAAGTTGTTGCAGATTCCCAGAAGACTGCATTCAATGCCAAACCGGAGAACGAAGGAAAGTGGATCGATGAGGGACTTTGGTCTCGCTCGAGACACCCTAACTATCTGGGAGAGATACTGTTGTGGACCGGAATTGCCATCTTCGGAGTGGCCTGCTTTGAAGGACTCGAGATGGTATCCTGGATATCGCCTATCTTTGTCTATCTGCTACTTACTAAGGTCAGTGGAATCCCACTTCTAGACAGGCGGGCTTTGGCCAAGTGGGGAGATGATTCCGAGTACCAGAAGTACAGGGAGAACACTCCTGCTCTGTTTTTCCGCCTACAGAGTAAGCGATAGTCAGCGATTTCTACACTTACTGAGAACGCTGGCGCTGCGCTTCGATGGACGCCGCGCTGAGTGGGGCTTGCAGATTGAATGATGGGACGAAACCGCTCATCGGGATGCGG
>CAXEUQ010000217.1:0-2269 GCA_963999425.1 uncultured Candidatus Poseidoniales archaeon
TAAGGCAATCAGCGGCAAAGGTCCAGTCTCATTGTCTAGAATCTCCACCAGTGATTCGCACATCTGAGAGGTGGATCTAGGGACATCATAGCCTGCAAAATGCACATAGATTTCATTGAGTATGGAATTTACCGGATCGGTCTCGGGCCAGATCTGACTGACGAACTTGTTCCTGACTTGGGATGAAAGTGCATTAACCATCGATGTCCTACCGCTTCCGGATTCCCCGACTAGGAGGATGTTTCGAGGAGATTCGGAGATGATATGCTCGCGCAGCCGAACCATCAGAGAATCCCTCCCGACCAGATCCTGAGCTCTAGATGGTTCGATGGGGCGGTGGTCGAATGGGTTGCCCCTCAACCGAGGCAGATTTAGCATCGACACTGCTTCTGAAATCATTGTGTCGGCAGCGGCTTCAATCATTCTTAATGTTCACGCATTCTGACGCTTTCCAGAAGGCGATTTAACGGGTTTTTCGTTGATTCCGAGGGCTCAACTCAATTGATTTCCTTACAGTACATCGAAACGATATTTCTCCGGTTAACGCTTCGCTAACGCTTTATTGATGCGTTAATCATGCGTTAATGGCCAAATTAACGCTTTCAAAGGGACATTCTCAGCGTCTAGATGGAAGTGTATTGTGCCCAGAAGGGTTGTTCGCAAACAGTTAGAAGCCATATTGACCGGGGGGCAAATGATACCATGCCGGTAGACAACAGCCGCCTCGAAGGATTCTACAAACTATCTGTCTCAGAACGCAGGGAGATGCTGGCCGAACTCGCAGGGATGACCTCTGAGCAGGTCGAAGCCTGGTCGGCCAGCGGAGAGCTGTCAGAGGAGGCTGCGGACAGAATGATTGAGAATGTCGTCGGCACTTACTCCCTCCCGATTGGTGTGGCTACCAACTTCATCATCGATGGCGAGCATTACCTCGTGCCCTTCGTGCTTGAGGAGCCGAGTGTGGTAGCAGCTGCCAGCAACATGGCGAAAAGATGTCATGGCAGAGGTGGTTTCGTCTCGAATAACGACGATCCGGTGATGATTGGTCAGATTCAGGTGGTTGATTGTGATGACCCAAGTGCTGCTATGGGTGCAATCATGGAAAACAAACAGGGCCTGATTGACGCATGTAACGAAGTAGATCCCATCCTAGTAAAATTCGGTGGGGGTTGCAGAGATATTGAGGCGCGGCTGATTGAAACCGATTCTGGACCTATGGTAATCGTCCATATTCTGGTTGATTGCAGGGATGCAATGGGTGCGAATGCAGTCAATACGATGGCCGAGACGATTGCGCCCAAGATAGAGGGGATGACCGGTGGAACAGTCATATTGAGGATAATCAGTAACCTAGCTGTCCATAGATTAGCCAGGGTAAGTGCGATATTCACTCCCGAAGAGATGTCAGATAAGGGAGATACTCAGCAGGGGTCTGAAGTTATTGACGGGATTCTTCAGGCGTATCACTTCGCTAAGGCAGATCCGTTTCGTGCAACTACCCACAACAAGGGCATAATGAACGCCATATCTGCGATTGCAATCGCCTGTGGACAGGACTGGAGGGCGATAGAATCTGGTGCCCACAGTTATGCCTCTCATGAGAGGGTATACGGTTCGCTGACTCACTGGGAAAGCGATGATGCCGGTAATCTGATCGGCTCGATTGAGCTACCCATGGCGGTTGGGCTGGTCGGAGGGGCTGTACGTGTCCATCCTGCAGCACAGGCGAATGTCGCACTGTTGGGAATAACCACTGCAGATGAATTGGCCAAGGTCATGGCAGCAGCAGGTCTGGTCCAGAATCTAGGGGCACTCAGAGCACTTGCGACTGTTGGAATCCAAGCCGGTCACATGAAGCTGCATGTGCGAAATATGGCCGTAACTGCAGGAGCAGAGGGTGAAGAGGTCGATACTGTCGCTGCTAGACTCAGGGCCCAAGGTGGAAGAATAACTCAGAAGGCTGTGGAAGAGGAATTGGCTAAACTCCGCTCTGAGTGATTACTCGGCCTCTAGTGTGTCCTCATCAGACGATTCCTCTGAGAACTCATTGATGGATAGTTGCTCCTCGGGAGCGAGTGAGGCAGCCAACTGAGCGCTAGTCAGTCCCATCTTCTCGGCCTCCTGCCTGAACCTCATCTCCTGTTGCGATACAGCGCTCTGAGTCGACAGTAAGAACGGTGTAGCTCGAGCTAGCTCCTGCTGTACGGAGAGCTAGCCACAGCTCATCTTCTTCGCTGATCGTAATGCTGAGGAACTCGTGAGCCGACGG
>CAXEUQ010000218.1:0-2260 GCA_963999425.1 uncultured Candidatus Poseidoniales archaeon
GGTAGAACAGAGGTATGCCAGTTGGAATCTCAAGCGAGACTATGTCTTCTGGACTTATGTCCTCGATATGCATCACTATCGAGCGCAGCGAATTGCCGTGAGCGGAGACGAGGACATTCTTCCCGCTCTCAAGGTCGGGAACAATCTCCTCGGTGAAGTAGGGAATTGTTCTCTCAGCTGTCATCTCCAGACTTTCTCCCTCTGGGGGGGCGACATCGAACGAGCGGCGCCAGATGTGGACTTGCTCGGCACCGTGCTTCTCTGCAGTCTCGGCCTTGTTCAAGCCCTGAAGAGCTCCGTAGTGTCTCTCGTTCAACCGCCAGTCGTACTTCGTAGGGACATCGTCCGAGACTTCGTTGTACTGCATGACGATATCGGCAGTCCTCTGAGCCCTGATGAGGTCGCTGGTGTGCACCACATCTATTCTGACATCGGACAATTGCCGACCGGCTTCCTCTGCCTCGCCAATTCCCCTCTCAGAGAGGTCCACATCGGTCCAGCCAGTGAATCGATTGGAGGCGTTCCAGACCGATTGGCCATGACGAATCAGAATCAGGCTAGTCATCCCAAGACCTACAGCTGTGCTCTGCGCCTAGGCTCATGGAAGGTGAGTCCACAGTCCTCTCCTCTTGAGCGAGCCATGATGATGATATCCTCGGTGAACTCCCTCTGAATCCTACCCGAAGAAGGGCAGTAGAAGTTGCATGAGACTGTGACCCTTGAAGGTAGGACCTCACTAACCTTGACCCACGAGTCCTCCTGCTTGATTGCTCTCGAATCTGCTAGAACCTGATCGCACAGACCGTCGCAGAACTCCTTGAGAGCCTCCATATCATTGCCCTCTTCGAACTCAAAGGTCGGGCGGATGCGCCTGAACCTGCGCTTGCTATAGTTCTCAACTGGCGAGTTAGTAATGTTGGAGTTAGGAATCGTGACGATTGTATCGTTACCTGTCCTGAGCATGGTTGTTCGCAGTCCTATATTGATGACCTCGCCCTCGATGTCTTCGACGATAATCCAGTCGCCCACGTTGAAAGGCTGATCGATGATAATCGAAATCGCGCCGAATACGTTGGCCACTGAGTCTCTGGCTGCAAGGGCCAGTGCCAGACCGGTGATACCCAGACCGGCTATCAGACCATTCAGGTTGACCCCGAATAGTCCAGCGATTACGAAGAAACCGATGATTACTACAGCGAGTCTTCCGATTGATTCTGCCACGCTCGCGAGAGAACGTCGCGCGGCCATATCATCACCCTCGACTACGATGAAAGCGTCAAGGTAGTCGACCAGCCTGTATGCTGCAAACAGCATCAGGATGATGAATCCCGCACGGGAGTAATCCATCACTCCGGCCATTAGGTCTGCATCCCAGACTACATCGAGTTCGTTCACTGATAGCCAATCTACTGACTGCCATAGGATAAGCAGCCCTACCATCCAAGCTAGTGATCTGGGCGCGAACAAATCCTTCCCGTCTATCCTGTCGGTCTTTGAGAACAAGTCCATCAGCCAAGGGAACAGCATCCTGCGGGAGAATACCCCGGCTCCCACGCTAAACAATACGACGAGTGCCAGAACAGTCGCGGTTCCTTGGGAGAATGCACCGTATTCGGCCTCTCCGCCCATGTCAATTCCTAGTACGCTCATGCTCGGCCCGAGCACGCCCTCCTCAAAAAGGCAACCCCGGTCCTATGGACCGGTCTGCGAGGGATTGAATACCGAACATACTCTCGCACAGCCGTTAGCATGCCGAATGAAGACACAATCAGACTGAGGTCAAGGAGAGTACCTCTGACTGCCATGCTACTTCCCCTGTTGCTTTCGTTGTTGGCCCCTGCGACCCTGATAGCACCCGTGGGGGCTCAGGATTCCGACCCCGGATACGCCCCCGAGGACATCTGGTCCGACGAGTATGCGTTCCAGATCTTCCCTTGGGGACCTCACGGTGACATCGATAAGCTCCAGTTCCGTGAGTACTACGACTACTTCTCGATGAAGGAGAGAATGCAGACCTTGGCTGCTTACTATCCAGACTTCTTGCAGTACCACGAAGGTCTGCTTGGGGGAGTAAACGCTCGCGGCGATGAGATGACAGCTGACGACTACGAGGGATGGTTCTACAACCACCCAAGCCCGTGGATGAAGATCACCGGGAACGTACAAGGAGGCGACTACAACCCATTCAACGACGATGACGGCAACTATGCCGACCGCCCAGATGTCATGCTGGTAGGAAACCACCACGCTCGTGAGTGGA
>CAXEUQ010000219.1:0-2227 GCA_963999425.1 uncultured Candidatus Poseidoniales archaeon
TTCATTCGGTAGCAGCGCCCATGCCTTTGGGCGTTGTACCAGTTTTTTGCGCCTCTGTAGGTCTGTTCCCGCATTATCAAGCGAATCGATGCACTCGAGAAGGTAATCCTCCACCATACCACCGTGAGTTCGCCCGATGCAGTTCCACTCATCAACACATCGCCTTGCTATGCAAGGCGTCAGAGAGAGAACTCAAGACTCCAGAGCCCTAGCAGAGAGCGTGGACCCACTGCGAACCACCATCCTACTCTTGCACCCAATTGCGGCGCTGGCATTGATCTGGATGTTTGTTCGTCAGCGCAGATGGAGAGAGCAGAACATACTCCTGAAGGGCGCTGAGAGGAAGCAGGCCCTAGCCGACCACGAGGCCACTGGAGAGTGGATGGTGCGTGCGACTTTCGCAGTGATTGGCTTGGCCTTTGTAGCGCAGATTGCCAGAGCGAGCATAGACGGATTTGAATGGAGTCGGTACATCGTACCAGATCACTTCCATGGTTGGGTTGGATTCTTGGGTCTATTTCTGATGCTGACACTCAGGAAACATGGCAGAGCTACTCGCAGCATGATAGACTCAGGCGAGTCCTTTGCTAGAAGTAAGCAGATGCATGGAAAGATTAGCGATGTAATGCTCCTACTTGTCATCATCCACGCGTTCTTGGGGTTCCTCTATCTTCTCAGGATACTTTGACTAGCGCTCGGCCCACATTCCAAGCCAAACCTCGAGATTACGGTCAATGTCGTCAATCTCTACCTTCCTTTCCACTCTCTTGCCACCATCTAGAGGCTGAATTCGACAGCCGCATGCATTGGCGTGTCCACCACCATCTGGGTCGAATCTTGTAGCCAGTTGAGTCAGATCGTACAGACCCCCTTCGGTATGCAGGAATGAGTTGGTGTAGAAGGAGGCCGAAACGGGGTACACATCTTCATCTCCGAAGGATGCACCAACATCACCGTGAACTACCACGCAGGCATCACAGGCATCACCCGCGATGGCTGTTATTCGATAGCCGTTAGAGCGCATCCCAGCATTTTCCATTCTGACAATCGCAAGCCTGTCGACGACTTCCAAGTTCTGTGAGATTGCTTGATTCAACTCGGCCTGACGAGCCTTCCTCTCCTGTAGGGCAGAGGCGACCCAGCCTTGTGAGAGGATTTCTTCGACACTCAGTCCAGCCTGCAACGCCTCGAGAATGTGCATGGCTAGACCGGACTCGACATCGATTAGCCTACCAAGCCAAATTACTGGATGGTCTGAAAGAAACTCCTTGCGAGTAACACCTCCTCCATCCAACTTGTCGACCCAATTTAGGAAGTCAGACATGTCACTGAGATCCACCTCGTCGACCAGTAGGTCGTAGGCGATTCTAGCCGCCGAGGGAGCATGCTTCCAGATTGAGACCACACCATCTTCTTCTCCGACAGGAGCGTTAGATTGGTGATGGTCTATGCTCAACCCACATTGGGGGTGCCTAGGCAGGTCACATACCGCAGTATACCGGTCAATACAGTCATCCAGCAGACCAGCCCTCAACTCACCAGGATGTCCGAATACAATCTCAGCATCGGGCCACCACCGCCTCAGAATGGCTCCGGTCACAACGCCATCTAGGTCGCTGTCGGTGACTATCCTCCTGATATCCAGCGACAGCGCCTCGCTAACCATCCTCCGCCACCCCCTGCCATCCCCTCATTGTGCTTTCGTCCACTAAGCTAGCCTTCCAACACGTATTATCGCCGTTTGTAGAGGCAATTGAGATATGGATGACCGCCGTGCGAGACCCTATGGAAACCTCCTGCGGCTTCGTTCTGGTCAATTACGATAGCGTACTACTTCTCCAGTATCCTCAAGGGCACTGGAGCTTCCCTAAGGGGCACGTCGAAGATGGTGACGCCAATCATCACATCACCGCCTCAAGAGAGTTAGCCGAAGAGACCGGAATCGCAGATGTCACCATAGATGATGAGTGGAGCACCCGCACTCATTACACATTCATGCGAAAGGGCAAGAGCATTCCAAAGCAGGTATTCTGGTATATCGCTGAGACCGAGGAGCTCAGCGTCACTCTCTCGCATGAGCACACCAATTACATGTGGCTCGATTTTGATGATGCCGAAGCGCAACTCACTTTCGATCAAGAGAAGGAGTTGCTACGTTCAGCAAGAAAACACATGCAGCAGATGGGCAAAGCAGTCTGATTCTACAGTATCAGCCCAACCAACCAAT
>CAXEUQ010000220.1:0-2211 GCA_963999425.1 uncultured Candidatus Poseidoniales archaeon
GCAATCGGAGGATTGGTCTACGGATATATCCGAGTGAGGACGGGTAGCCTATGGCCTTCGATAGTCGGCCACATGATTTGGAACGGTATCGCTCTGGTAGTGACATATCTCTAGTGTCGCTCAGATCGCCCATCACTCGCGACGCCCGAAGCGCCCGGTGCGGTTCCTCATCACTGCGACGATTGCGGATGGGCTAGTGGCTATGGAGTCTATCACATGATTGCGCCGCAGGCGCCGCAGTACAACTCTCTCTTCGAACTGTCCCGCTGCATGCTCCACTGACCGCATGCGGGACAGGGGGGCAGACCTTTCTCGCTAGGTTTCACCACAGGCCCAGTACGGCGCTTCTTGCGGTCCGGCCTGAACCATCCCTTCTTCGGCTTCTTCACCTTCGGCATGCTCCTCAGGGGTGCGAGAGAGGGGGTTCCTCAATAGGGTTCTGAACGCTGATATGTGCGGCGACGCAATGATGAGGGGTTCGCACTTGCCAGTATCATGCGATGCACTGTCGTGGGAGCAGGGGTCTCAGGGCTTTCATGCGCCATCAGGCTGCTTGAGTCCGGGCATGAGGTCGAAGTGGTATCTGACAAATTCAGCCCGGATACCGTCTCTGATGTTGCAGCAGCCATATGGTATCCTTTCCTGACCGCACCTGCTGACAGGGCGGACAGATGGGGAATTGATACCTACGCGGAACTTGAGAGACTGGAGAAAGAGATTCCCGAGGCTGGCGTCAGGATGCGGAATGGCAGGGAGTACCTCAGGGAGGTAGTAGATTTGCCAGCTTGGAAAGACGACATTGCGGCATTCCGGGTCCTTGATAGGGATGAGATTCCCGATGGTTATGTCTTCGGCTGGGAGTTCAGAGGGCCGGTCATCGAGATGCCCCTCTACATGCCGTGGCTGAAGTCTAAGGCAGAGAGGATGGGTTGCAAATTCAGACAAGGGGCAGTCAGTGACCTGTCTGAAGTCCCCGGTGATGTAGTAGTCAATTGCGTTGGGTTGGGTGCGCGTGAGTTATGTGATGATGATGAGGTTGTTCCTGCTCGGGGACAGGTGATTTTCGTTGAACAGGATCCAGGTGTCGGTCACTTCGACCAGCAGCCTGAGACACTGACATATACCATACCAAGGAGTGATGTCACGGTTCTTGGAGGGACTGCCCAGATAGGCGATTGGGGAATGGAGCTGCGACCAGAGGACGATGAGTTGATTCTGAGTAAGGTCGAGGCGTTGTGGCCCGATTTGGACAGAGACATGATTGTAGGGGGTGCGGTCGGTCTCAGGCCTTCAAGGAGTGAGGTTCGCCTTGAAGTCGAGAACATTGCAGGAAGAACGGTTGTGCACAACTACGGGCACGGAGGCGCGGGCGTCACATTGTCATGGGGTTGCGCCGACGAGGTAGCGAGTCTCGTCTCTCAATCTGCATGACCAACCCAAGCAGCCTCTGCATGCAGTGTCTTGGACTTCACTGGGATAATCTTGCGATAGACGGAAGACGGGCTTGAGAGTTCTCCGTCAACTGTGAGTAGCCTCTGCAAAGAGATTCCGAATAGTTCCTCATTTCGATGAAGTAGAGGCTCCACGACCTCCCAGTCCTCATCGGTCATCTCAACGAAGGCTCCGCCATTGAGTTGAGAGTCTGAGAGTCTCTGGTGAGGGTCCCTGACATAGATGGCACCTCCAGAAGCTAGCGAGAACAGGTTGCCACCTGGATAGGGAGTTTCGAGAGGTGTGATTTCTCCTCTATCGTCGAATTCCATTCCGTTGATTACTACAAATCCTCCTCCGTCTAATGGGTCACCAGCCATGAACGATTCAGCTAGATAGTCAAGAGCTGTACCATTGATTACCAGTTTCGGACTTCCAACCGAGTTAATCATCGGCCGTCCTGCTGCGTTGCCCAATACAAACAGATTTCCTCCTTTGGAGCCATATCCGTAGCACTGTCCAACATCTCCGTGAACAACCAACTCGCCCGCCTTGTGAATCTGGGCCACTTGATCCTGGGCATTTCCATGCATTACGATGGTCATGCCATCATTACCGCTACCTAAGTAGTCTCCAACTGCTCCCAAGACATCGATTTGAACACTATCCGAATCGGGACCGAAACCATTGCCGATGAATCGGTGACCACGACAATTCACCACAACGAACTTGGTCCAACCGGCCTTGTACAAAGAGACCAATTCGAGAGCCAGAGACTCT
>CAXEUQ010000221.1:0-2204 GCA_963999425.1 uncultured Candidatus Poseidoniales archaeon
GGCCGTGCTGTTTTCCGGCCTTGGAGACCTTGTGTAGGAATCTCTCAAATGGAACTCTAGCAAGCGAGGATCTTCTGAGTTGTACCTCGCATTCTGCTAGAGCATTCAGTAGTTCTTCACGCAACTCATCAGGAAGGGAAAGGCGACGGCCAACTAGGACGTCGTGGAGTTGGTGGACGACATCGTCGGAATCCAATCCGTGATTATTCATCATCCGGTCGATCTCTGCGAGTGCCCCTGTCAGAATCCTCTTCTTTCTACCGCCTTGGTTCTCCCATCTCCATTCTATTACTCTGCCGCGTAGGGCCAACTCGATTAGATGCCTGCCGGATTGCATAGTGGTTGATTGTACGAGTGTATGGACCGCGGAGCGGTCGTTCGCAAGACCTCGCAAGTGGAGCATTTCCAAGGTGAAGATGGCCTTGCGCAGGTTACCCTCAGAGATGTATGCTATGTCCTCGTGGACTCCTTCAGACACCTCAACCCCTTCCTGACGAGTCAACTCAGATAGGGCCGATAGGATGGTGTCCTTAGGTGTCGAGGGGATTCGTATCATCTGGGTCCTCGAGCGAAGCGCGTCGATGATGCGAGAAGGGGCCCTAGCAACGAGGATGAATCTCGAGGCTTCGCCGACCGTCTCCATCATGCGACGCAGGTAGGCCTGTCTGATTGAGCCTAGATGGTCGGCGTCCTCGATCACTATCAGACGGCTGATTGGAAGTGCGCCTTCAGCGACCGTGTTCTCGACCCCGGCAGGAGCGGCGCCTCCGGGGTCTGAGGATGACATGCCACGATCGAAGGCATCGAGACTGAGTCTGCCTGCCAGTGTGTCGGCAGAGCCGGAGCCGCCGGGTCGCAGGAACTCCTCGAAGGTGTTCATCGCTCCTCGCTGTCTGACCAGGTCTCTGGCCTGCAGCACGTGTGTGGTCGATTTCCATCCAGGGCCGAGAATCTGTCGGGCGACCAAGCGCCACGAGGCAGTCTTGCCGACACCTGAAGGACCTGTAATTAGCAGGTGAGGTGGATCTGGGGATTGGCTGGCTGAAGAGAGCGCGTTCCTCACTTCTTCAGGCATAGCTAGTTCAGAGAATGACCGAGGTGCGTGTGTGCTTAGCCAGCCGGACACGCCACTGCGTTGTGTTGGCGGGTCTTGAAGACCGCGCTCCTACTCGGCCTTGAGTTCCTTGAAGCGGCCTTCCCTTCGGGGCTTTACGAACACCCTGTAGCCGCACTTGTGGCAGGATTGTCCGGTGGTTCCGGCCTCGCTCCAAGTAAGGTGGCCGCAGCGCAGGCACTTGTAGCGGATTTCAAGCGGGTCCATGGTGGATTCACAGTGGCCGCACTTAGGCAGCTCCGTGGGATTCCATGCCTTCCTGTCGGTGCGGTTGCAGTTCCTGCACTTGTGTAGAACCAACTTGTCTGAGTCCTTGGCCATCGGGTCGGCGACCTAGCGGGCCTTCTTCAATCTGTCCTATGCATCAGCGGGCCCTTTGGGCCCGTTTACAGGCAGCCACGAAGTTCTCAAACATCTTGGCACCATGCTCGGAATCATTGACCTCGGGGTGGAACTGCAACCCGAAGCGGTCGCCTGCCTCATTCTCCATCCCCTGTACCGGACAGGATTCGCTAAATGCTGTAATTCGGTATCCCAGGGGTGCTTGTGTGACCTCGTCATTATGGCTCTCCCAGACTGTCTGCTCGTCCGGGGTCCCCTCAAAGATGGTCCCTCCGCCATCAACCAGAGTGATTTTGGCAGCACCGAATTCTGGCTTGGGTGCTTCTGCAGTCTTGCCCCCGTAATGCGCCGCTATGAACTGATGTCCTGCACATATCCCTAGGATTGGGATGTCCAAAGTGAGGTACTCTGCGCAGTTGCCTAACTCTCCAGTCAGCCCGACACGGGCTGCTCCACCTGAGAGGATGAGTCCGTCTACCGGGCGGAGATCTGCTAGGGGAGTGTCATTGGGTAGAATCTGGGTGTCAACGCCGAGATATCGAAGCATTCGCCATTCTCGATGTGTCCACTGGCCTCCATTGTCAATCACATCGATGACCAGAGGAGGGTTGTCCATGCCAAACCGCAGTGCGGCCGGATGATGAATAATGCCCTGTCAAAGATTGAAAAAGAGGGTCGATGTCGAGGGTGCTACTGCCCCGATGGTGTAGTGGCCTATCATGCAGCCCTGTCGAGGCTGCGACCCGGG
>CAXEUQ010000222.1:0-2175 GCA_963999425.1 uncultured Candidatus Poseidoniales archaeon
TGGGTGATAATTTGTCAGCAGCTGTGAGCATTGGAGAGTTTATCGTTGTTGTAATTCTTGGTTCTGTTTTCGCCGTGGACAGGACACCAGAGATACTACGCAATGGATTTAGCAGAACTCCACAAATCTTTGTATGGTATGTCGTGATTTTCATCCTCCTATGGATTCCATTCGGAGTGCTAATGACAATCATAGGGTCAGTCGCAATCCTAGCAATTCCACCAATCCAGATTTCAGGCTTCTTGAGACTTGACCCTGCGCATAGAAAGCAGGTTGTCGGCATTCTGGAGGATGTCCGAATCCCAAATCCCGAGGCCGTTGTAAAGATGTATCCGCACGAACTATCAGGAGGGATGAGGCAACGCGTAATGATCGCCATGATGATGGCTTGCGAGCCCAAGTTGTTAATCGCCGACGAGCCTACAACGGCTCTGGACGTCACCATACAGGCCCAGATTCTAGGTCTGATGAAGGACTTGAGAGACAGAGAGGGTACTGCGATAATGATGATTACTCACGACCTAGGAGTGATTGCAGAGACCTGCGACGCCGTCTCGGTGATGTACGCTGGAGCAGTAGTCGAGACAGGTTCTCTCGAGCAGGTTCTGGGCTCACCTAGAATGCCTTACACGATTGGACTTCTTCACAGCATTCCGAGAATAAAGGAGGAAGGAGAGGCCAGGACGGACCTACCAATCATTCCAGGCCAAGTCCCCGATCCGAACACCGTGTTCGAGGGCTGTAGGTTCCATCCAAGATGCCCATTCGCCGATGATTTGTGCAGGTCCACCCCTCCGCCTATGGCAGAAGTCTCCGAGGGTCACTTTGCCTCTTGCCATCATACCGAACTCACCGATGACCTAGAGACGGCTCAACTAGCCTTCTCAACTACACAATTTCTACAATCGGAGGTGAGTGTTCAGTGACTATTGAATCTCCCGAGTCAAACGATTCGGACTCTGCAAATGGCGTTGGGCCACTAATTACGATTAGTAATGCTAGGAAATGGTTCCCAATCAAAGCGGGGATGTTTTCTCCAGTTAAGGCCCATGTCAGAGCTGTTGATGGTGTGGATATGGAAATCAACAGGGGAGAGACAGTTGGAATCGTGGGAGAGTCCGGTTGCGGGAAGACGACCTTGGGCAGATTGGTAATGGGGCTCATTCCAATGACGAATGGCACCATCACCTTCGATGGAGAAGATATTAGAGAAATAGATCAGAAGGAACTGAGACAACGCCTACAGATTGTGTTCCAAGACCCCGGCGGTTCGATGAACCCTAGGATGTCAGTCCGCTCAATCGTCGGTGAGCCACTCATCGTGAACGGTTTGGCTGATGGAGCAGAGCTCACCAAGAAGGTGGCCGAATTGCTCTCGGTAGTTGGCCTCAAACCAAATCACATGAATCGATTCCCCCACGAGTTCTCTGGCGGACAGAAACAGAGAATTGCACTAGCAAGAGCACTCTCGCTGGACCCGGATTTCATACTCCTAGACGAGCCCACTTCGGCATTGGATGTCTCAGTTCAAGCACAGGTTCTCAACCTTCTAGACTCGATTCAGAAGGAGCGCGGCCTGACCTTCATCTTCATCACCCACTCTCTGAATGTTGTCAATCACATCAGTGACCGAGTAGCTGTGATGTATCTGGGTAAGATTGTCGAGATTTCCGAAACTGACGAACTCTTCGCTAACCCTGCCCACCCGTACACCCACGCCCTATTGTCGGCCATTCCTCAGCCTTCGGTTTCCGCGGAGAAGACAGAGAGAATCGTCCTTTCGGGTGATGTCCCCAGCCCCGCCAATCCTCCAAGCGGTTGCAGTTTCCATACTAGATGTCCAATCGCTGTCAAGGGCAAGTGCGATGTTGATGAGCCCCAACTAGAATCATTGACCGAGGAACATCAGGTTGCATGTCATTTCCCCGTCGAGTTTGGCGGTAGCCTTCCAATCCACACGGAGTGAAGATGACGATTGAAGAAACTCCTGAGGGAGATGTGCAAGAGTCACCTCCGGCGTTCATTGACAAGCAAGAGGAGGCAGAGGCTGCATTCTGGAGACTGAAGAAGGCAGCCGATAGGTGGCGTGAGAATAGAGTCAAGAGAGTCCTGGCGCAGGAGGATGAGGGCATATTGGTGACGCTGGGCAGGGTAGTCTACGCCTTGATTTGCATC
>CAXEUQ010000223.1:0-2151 GCA_963999425.1 uncultured Candidatus Poseidoniales archaeon
CGCCTGAGTGCCCAGATAATGGCAAGCAAACTTGCAAGTTCTTTGGAGAGGGGCTGGTTCTTCCGCAGGGCTGGTCACGGTACTGCCCAGCAAATAATGGATGCCGGCGCTCGTGGATGTCTAGTCGTTTTGAGCGGTAAGATTACCGGTGCCCGTCATCGTGTAGAGAAGTTCCAACAGGGCCACATCAAGTTCTGCGGAGAGACCGCTCTTGAGTTCATGGACACCGGATTCTCGACCGCTGTAAAGAAACTGGGAACCATCGGCTGCACTGTTAAGATCATGAGGCCAGGAGTAAGGCTTCCGCACGAGATCATCATCACTGATCGCGCAGACTCTGGTCTACCGCCTCTCTCCGAGGTCGCGATATTCGAGACCAGTGAAGACGACTTCGAAGACACCGAATCCGAGGATAGCCCAGCCCCTGAAGCCGACGACGTGGTTGACTCGGTCGTCGAGAAGATGGCCGACATCGAGTCGAAGGAGGAGGAGTGAATGACGCACATCAGTTCCAGAGACATAGATTCGATGAGTCCCGAGCAGCGCCTCGAGACGCTGGAGGATCTCAGAGAAGAGATGCTCCAACTCCGCTCCCAGCAGGCATTGGGCGGCTCAGCCTCCAACTCAGGGGCTTACAAGCAGACTCGAAGGAGCATAGCCAGATTGCTCACACGAATGAATCAGGAGAGTGAGTAGAACAGATGGCGGGCATATGCAACCTGTGTGGACTGCCTGACGAACTATGTATCTGCCAAGAGATAGCGAAGGAACAGCAGAAAGCGACAATCTCAGTAGAAAGAAGGAGGTATGGGAAGATGGTCACAATCGTTCAAGGAATCGATGACTCGGCTATCGATCTCGGCGAGTTGGCCAAGATACTCAAAGGAGCCTGCGCTAGCGGTGGCACAGTCAAGGATCGCACCATCGAACTACAGGGCGACCACAAGCGAAGGGCTGCCAAGGTCCTAGAGCAGAATGGATACCAGGTGGAGGTGCGATGATGATGAGCACAATGCACATGCCTTGGCTGTCTAGAAACATCACTGTGGTAGAATCATTGGATCCGACTCTGGTCGGTTTGACTGGAACAGTCCTAGATGAGACTCGCAGAACCATCCGCGTTCTGACTGACAGCGGGAGAGTTCGCCTAGCGAAGAACGTCATTACATTCAGAATCGATTCCGGAGAGCTGATCGAAGGCTCATCCGTGACCCAACGTCCAGAAGATCGGATCAACAGAAGGTACGGGAGGGACTGAGATGAGAGACATAGGAGTCGATGTCAGCACCCCCAAGGGAGAGTGGGACGGAAACGAAAACTGTCCGTTCTATGGTAGTCTGAGGCTGCGTGGACAGATTATCGAGGGTACTGTCTCCTCATCGATGATGTCAGATTCGATTGTTGTCGAGAGACAGACCACTCGCTACATGAAGAAGTACGAGCGCTACCAGAAGCGCACCCGACGCTACGCAGCGCATCTGCCTTCGTGCATCGGGGAAGTGAACGCAGGAGACAAGGTCCGCATCATGGAGTGCCGTCCTCTGTCCAAGACCGTCAAGTTCTGCGTCATCGAGAAGGAGGGATCGGAATGAAGGGCATACCCGGAAAGGTCACTGCAGGACTTCCTACGCAGGCGAAGCTCGACTGCGTTGACAACACCGGGGCCAAGGTGGTCCAACTCATAACAGTCCTGAACAAGGGCGGGGTCGCACGCCGCTACCCCTCAGCAGGAGTTGGCGACATGGTCAGAGTTACCGTGCGCAGAGGAACTCCCGAGACGCGACGCCAGATTTTCGATGCCGTAATCGTACGCCAAGCCCGCCCATTCAGAAGGGTCGATGGCACATGGGTCCAGTTTGAGGACAACGCCTGCGTGATTACGAACCGCAAGGGAGAGGTCCAGGGCTCCGACATCAAGGGTCCTGTCAGCAGAGAGGCCGCTGAGCGCTGGCCGAGAATCGCTGCAACGGCGAAGCAGATTGTATGAGGTGAGAAAAATGGCGAGTAAAAAACCCGGAAAGCAGCGCCGCAAGGGAAGTGACGCTCCAATTCACCTCAAGCGCAAGCGCATTCGAGCTAGATTAGTCACCGACGATCCAGAGTTGCAGGCCATTCGCACTGTCACCGTCAGAGTCGGCGACGAAGTGGAGG
>CAXEUQ010000224.1:0-2143 GCA_963999425.1 uncultured Candidatus Poseidoniales archaeon
GCTGGTAACCCAATGAACTGGACCACTGGTCTTTGAGCAGGATGTCCACCCTGCTGCGTACCAGCACCTCTACGTCCATGAAAGATCCATTGACAACAGGGGTGGTCTCTGCCCTGCATCCTCCGGGGAGCTCCTTGTCTGGCTCGTAGGCCACCCTAATCGTCCTGAATCCCTCTAATTGATCTCCATTGGGCTCGACACCTCTGCGGCTCGGATTGTCCTCCGGGTCGCCTGAGAACCAATCTATCTCCCCGGTTCCATCGGTTGTGATGGCCGTGGCGATAGGTCGAGTATTGGTCTCTGGATCGAGATAGATATTCAGGCACTTGCCTCCGATTGGATTGCCATTAGTCTGGGTCAACAATGCCTCTAGGTGGAATGATTCCTTCAGGTACAGAACAGGGAACACAGAGCCGTTGGCGAAGGAATATGCGTCCACGTCGGTCCTGAATGGGCCGACCTCCTGAATCAGCATGGTCGAATTGGAGAATACCGGGAAGATCTTGGTGATGTTGGAAGGCTTGTACCTCCAGTTGTCCATACTCTCGTATGGGTCATAGGAGACTGTGACCATGGCCTGACCTGCTTCTACTCCAGTGAGTGGACAGACTATCTCAAAGAAGCCGTTGCCATCCGTCATACCTGGAATGCAGACCTGACTGCCAATCTCCATGTTCAGCATCTGATACTCCACTCGAATGGGTCTGAATGACAGGTTCCCTCCCAACTCATCTAGCAGTTGGCCAGTAACCACCATCGGCTTGTCAATAGGCTGTCCTGTGTTCTTGTCAATCTCGGAAGTGTAGACAATTTGGTCGTCTACAGAGAGACTAGTACGTCCAATCAGATAGAATCCTCCGGTGTTGAACTGCAGAACCTTTCGGTAGTGCTCGCTGTTGAGTTTCTGTGCGCAGGGATCCCAAGCACCCGAAGTAGCCAGCATCACAGAGTCAATCGGATCACATCCCTCGTTAGGGAGGTTCTCACCGAATCTGAGTATCACGTTGACGGGGCCGAAGCCGTCGGGCAGGAACGAACTCGGATCGTCTCGGAGCAATTGTGGATCCAAGGAAATATCGTGGTAAATCGAACCGGCACTCGGGCACTTGGTCTCTACAATCTGCCTGTGGGTTCGATCTTCGAAATCGGTTCCCTCGAAGATAATCAAGACCTCTCCTCCGTTCTCCCCGCATCCGTCCAACGCCTGTCCTGGATCAAACAAAGTCGGGTCCGGCGTACGGTTATCATCGGTAATCTGGGCTGAAATCTCCCATGTATCTCCACCGCTCAATGCTCCTGATGTGGCACTCTGCAGAGTGATTAGGGTCCTAGAGACGACCCAGAGATTGATTTCGGACGAACTCGATTGACGAATCGGGTCGCCGGGATACGAGTAACTCAGGGTGAAATTGCCCAACTCATGCTGCTCATCGATAGTCAGATTGACTGAGAACACACCGTTCTGATCGGTAACAACAACACTGCTTGTGCCATCGGCCGACCAGGTGAAGTTGACTGGTGCATCCCTGACTGGTTGGTACGCATTATCAATCAGCCTCGCCTCTATGCTTGCATTCTGGCCTCGGTAGAGGCGTGGAACATTGTTCAACTGGAAGTCAGTAGTACCGATGACCGAGACGTTGACGTAAGCGCCGGTCGGTGCGAGTACGGATGTCTGGTTCCCGGTGAAGTAGTAGTTCGAGTTAGTGAAATCTGCTCTGATACCAAATACACCAGCTGAATACTGTGAGTACCAAGTCCAGTTGTAGTCAAATCTGGCTTCACCGTTGACCATCTGAGGCACGCGGGCGAATCCGGTCTCCTGTGAGCCTGCGAACACTCCATTGCGGTCGACGTCGACTTGCAGAGCCATAGGGTCGAAGGGCCAAGGCGTCATGGTTCGGTTCCACACTGAGCCAATGACTCGCAGTTCCTCACCGGTGAACATCTCAGGCACTATCTCACATCGAACTGGGCTATCAGGGTCGAGTGGATCAACAGGTCCACACGGTGGCACATCGAAATCGCCGCCGTTCTGCATTGCGATGAACCAATGAGTCCCATTGGACGAAAGGAATGGTCGGAGAGTGGCGGCCTGACCAGTCAGTCCTTCAGGGGTACCATCCCAGAGAATCGGGTAGGG
>CAXEUQ010000225.1:0-2131 GCA_963999425.1 uncultured Candidatus Poseidoniales archaeon
TGCTCGAGCTGATCATGAGCGACGGGCAGGACCGTCATCCGATTCCATCGCTGCAGCAGACCGATCTCGGCCCCTCCAATCCGGGTATTGTGTCGTCGGGAGAGCCGCCGAGTAGGGAGACCGAGCCTACAGCTGTCTGCCAGTCACCTTGCCATCCTTCCGGGGCGGGTCCGCTGGCGACCTCCTCGGTCTGCTGCTCCAGCCTTGCTAGCAACCCAGCAACCCTCTCGGGAGTCCTGTAGTACAGATTTACCTCGATAGGACACCCGAGCACGGCAGCGACACGAATCAGGTCATGGCCGGCTAGTACCACTGTGTTACCGTTCACAGAGATGACCGGTTTGGCGGCGGCCATGAGTCTGGCAGCCATCTCTCGAATAGCAAGTCTAGCCGAATCCGACGTCTTCTCACCGAGCAGGTAGTCGAATGCCTCACCTCTCCCATGTGCGATCATCGCTGACTCTGCCAGCAGACCTTCTGCTGCTGCATCTACCAGACTCTGCCTAGCCATCAAAGATGCCTTGCGAGGATGACTGTCAGGAATCTCAGCCATTACTGATCACCTCCGACGAGCATCGAGAAATCTAGCGGGGCCACCCCGAGATTCAAACGACTGGATGACACCACATCGACCCCGCTGTCTGCCCAGTCACAAACAGACTCCATTGTAACTCCGCCCGAACCTTCGATGACGCAACGCTCTCGCAGACCCTCGCCGACCAGCGAGTCAACCACTTCACCAGCCGCGCCCGGACCCATGTTGTCGAGCATCAGAACCAGCCTACTGCTTCGTCCATCCCAAGCCCGTGCCGCTGCCAACGCCTCGTCACCATTCCTGACTTCGACGGTGGTGAACGAATCGCTCTGCGACAGACCCGAGACTATTCTGGTGATGGAATCAGTCGACGCCTCACCAGTCACGGACATGGCTGCGATGTCGTTCTCCTTCAGCATCAGGGCATCGCCGCGATCCAGCCTGTGAGTGAGGCCGCCACCAACATGGATTGCCCATTTGTCAAGCAGCCCCCATGCTGACTTGCGCGTGGCAGCGACCCGCAGAGAGCCTGCGGCCTGGCACCACTGCGAGGTATTGGTCGCTATCCCGGATAATCTCCCGACGAGATTGAGCAGTATCCTCTCGAGTCGCAGAATGCTGTGTGCGGAGCCTCGCAATTGTGCTACCAAAACACCTCTAGAGACCTCTCCGCCTTCTTCGATGAACCACTCAATAGAGCAGTCAGGGAAATGCGATTCAAGCAGCCTGTCTGCGGCTGAATTTCCACACAGGACGCCGGATGACTTCGCTATCAGTCCCGCCTCGACTACCACATCCGGGCCTTCGCCGCCTCCATGCTCATCGGCAAGCATCGAGCCGACCCACCTGTCCATCGATTCGACGAGTAACGACGTAGGTCGCCCCTCGGACCACAGCATCGCGGAACGGTCATGCGGCAGCTCGCCCACGCCACTACGTGTAGAAACCCCTCCTTCAAGGGTCCGAAACGTCATTTGACCAGTCCTCTACGCGAATCCGATGCGCAGCATCGTAATCGGAGGAGGAGTCGCCGGCTTGGCTGCGGCGATTCAGCTGGCAGCCGATGGCCATGAGGTGATGCTAGTTGAGCGCAGAGACATCTTGGGCGGACGCGTCAGGATGAGGGAGAAGTCGAGGTGGTTGCTGGACCCCGGCCTGCATCTTCTGCGGCGAAAGGGCGCGATGAACCAACTTCTCAGAAAGTTACGCGCGCCCAGAGTACTCGGACCGAGGTGGGATGAACGAAACTTCAACCCAATCGGGTGCGACAAGAGACGGGCTCTGGCAGCACTGACCGCGATGTCGACGGAACTCATGCCCGACAAGACGCCCCAATTCGTGATTCCACGCGGCGGTTGGTCCAGCCTTGTGGGCAGGATGATTGCTGCGGCCAACCAAGTCGGCGTGACTTTCGATCCCGGTAGCACTGCTGAATCTCTCAAACTGGATTCCTCTGGCAGAGTTTCCTCGGTGCGAATCTCGGGCAAGGACATCGAGTGCGATGCAGTCGTGCTTGCGACCCCTCCGAGCGTGAGTGCTAGACTGCTGGAGTCGGCAGGACTGGACACTTCACCACTTGATGCATGCACCGAGCAC
>CAXEUQ010000226.1:0-2114 GCA_963999425.1 uncultured Candidatus Poseidoniales archaeon
ACAATACGTCTGATAGTTGAGCTGCAATACTCCGATACACATTCCTCTACTTCTCTTCCATAGACTTGGAAGGAGTGACTGAAGTATCCCAAGTCGCCCTCTACATTGACGAAGTCACTGATGGTCGAGCCGCCAGCATCAATCGCCTCGGTAATGACGTCATGAGTCGCCGCGGTGACTCTTTCGACTCTTCTCGTCACCCCTGATTTGCCGGCTACCGAGGACGCGCTTCTGCGAGGGGAAATCCCGGACCGAAACAGAATCTCACAGACGTATATGTTTCCCAAACCAGCCACTGTTCCTTGATCGAGCAGTGCTGCCTTCATCGGAGTTCTACGGCCTCTCAAACCCTCGGCAAGGTCCGTCGGAGTCAGGTAATCAGGGGTGGGCTCGGGGCCGAGTTTGGAGAGGAATTTGTTCTGGTCCTGCTCGGCGGTCTCAAAGACGTCCATGAATCCGAATCTCCTGTGATCCGAGAACATCGCCCTGCCGCCATTATCGAGATGTAGCACCACCCAATCATGTGATCCGTCGTCAGACTCGGTGCTGTTGGCATCTAGCAATGTCCAGCGACCGGTCATTCCCAGATGACACATCCATGTCACCCCCCCACTGAGCCTTGTCAGCAGATATTTCGCTCGCCTGTCAACACTCTCCACAGTTCTGCCACTGAGGATTCTTCGAAACCCCGACGGAAATGGAAATCTGAGATCTGACCTCCGTAACTCAACCTTCTCGATGGTTCTGCCCAAGAGGTGCTTCTCTAGACCTCGCCTAACCGTCTCGACCTCGGGGAGCTCGGGCATAGCCTCCTGAGCGGGCACTGCTCCATCATTCTGACTCTTGGTACATGTTAAATCTGAGAGTGATTCTGTAAGTTCATGGGACCTTATGACAAGGATGAGGGAACGGTTTCTGGAGACGATGTATTTGATGGGAATCCATCGTCCGGCAGCGAGAAGCAGGAGTTCGATCCCTTCACTGGAGGTGCTGCTGCAGCAGGCGCACACGTGAACCCCATGGTCGCTATTCCTCAGAGCAATGACAATGCCACAATCAGCCTAGTATTGGGAATAGTGACTTGGATGTGCCATATCACAGCCCCATTCCTGTGTTTCACAGGTTGTCTGGCTCCGTTTACCACGATTGGAGGTGTAGTGTTCGGTCATCTAGGACTGAGGGATGCGAACAACATGAATGGGCTGAAGCGCACAGAGGCGATAATCGGTTTGATTCTGAATTACCTCTCAGTTCTGGGAATCGCGATTGTATTCATCATGGGAGGGGCTCTCATAGCGGGAATCGGTTCAGAAATTTCCTGAATCATCCCCTGATGTGGAATACAACGTGCTGGTCCTCCAGACCTTTCAGTTCGATTCTCTCGACCAATTCTAAGTCAGAGTCTTCGAGTATCCGTTCCGCGTTCGCGAATCTGCTGTCATCATCACCCTGTGATGCCCTCTCGCTGGCCGCCTTCAATGACAGTAACCCGGTACCTCCCTTCCTGAGGAAGGCCTCGGACATCCTTACGAATGTCTGGGCCTGATCAGCTATGCTTAGGTCTTGGTGAATCCAGTCGGCCTTACCTCGCATGAATGGTGCTATCTGGCTAGGAATCCGCGCATCGCCAAGTACGGTGACCAGTCCGGGTCTGCTTGCAGCTAGAGTAGATAGTTCTCGCATGGCTCGTGGGGAGATTTCCACCGCAACTACCTGGCCTCCGTGATGATTACCAGAACCGCATGCTTGGTCGTGAATGTGACTGACTGTGGAGCCGTAGGAAGCACCAAGGTAAAGGCATGTTGAGCCGGTCTCAGGAAGCAAATCTGAGGGATTGTTTGAGGTCCTCAACAAAGCCGCTGCGACTTTCGATTTTGATGCTGACCAAGCCCTCCATTCCACTCTCGAGTCGGTCTTCCTGCGCTCTCCCCTGACTGAGACTCCCCTGACTGCATTCCTACTCCAAAGCGAGCGCCCCTCTCGGCGAACGCCCCAAGCGAGTTTCACGGGCTTGCGAGGCATCCCTACCTCCTCTTGGGTGGCTTCGGGAACCTGTCCTTGATATTCTGGCACTCCTGATTAATTTCGTCTATCTGCTCGTCGCCCCATGGCTC
>CAXEUQ010000227.1:0-2094 GCA_963999425.1 uncultured Candidatus Poseidoniales archaeon
ATGACTGCAATGCAGATTTACTACTCTCTGATGAAACTCGAAGATGTGAATGATGTCATCTTCGCTAACGGGGAGCTGCCAGCCTACATGCGCAGTTTCATCGACGACAAACTCGCCGGAGAGTAATCACTCCTCTTCTCGCCTCATCCTTGCGATCTTGTGCGGATTAGTCTCACCTTGGACATCCTTGCCCTTGATGTTCATCACCGCTGAAATCGCCACAATCACCGCGATTACGGCCATCGGCCTAGCCATGTTCCTCGAGCCCCAAAGTTCTCCTCCCATATAGTGGAGGGCAAACAGTAGCAACGCGGAGGTGAGGCAGGCCAGAGCGATGACCCTCTGGGCCAGTAACTCGCTAGCCTCGGAGCGAGAAAATGTCCCTATAGACATCCACAGAATCACTGCTATGCCACAAAGGCTCACAGAACCAGTCTCAAGCAGACTAACAGAGTCCATGACTGGGCGTGAGGGAGCTCCTTGATTAGGTTAGGGAGGCGATTATCTGAGGGACACAGTCAAGTCTCATGACCGCTAGTTGGCAGCATGGTCAAGACGACTGGATGGAGCCTGCCCAAACCTAGGGCGCAAGGCCCACCGTTCATGACCAAGTCCCAAATTTCTGCAGTATTGGAGCAAGTGGCCGTTCTGCTTGAACTGGATGGAGCCAATCGATTCAGAGTAATCGCATATCAGAACGCGAGCAGGGCCTTGGCATCGCTCGAGGAAGACATCCTCACCGTGGTCAGGGATGAGAGAATCACTGATGTTAAGGGAATTGGAAAGGGCTTGGGAGGACTCATCACCGAAGCGGTTCTGGAAGGCACTTGGGGAGCTTTACCCTCACTGTACGAGAGGATACCGCCCGGGTTGATGGAAATCGTCGAGATTCCCGGGCTCGGACCCAAGCGAGCCCGAACGATGTACGAGGAACTCGGAGTTGACTCGGTGGAATCTCTCAAAGCGGCCTGCGAGATGGGCCATGTTGCCCCATTGTCAGGCTTCGGTGAGAAGAGTCAGCAGAAGTATCTCGAGGGAATCGAGTTGCTCAGGCGATACCAGGGAAGGAGCAGGATGGATGTAGGACTGCTCTATGGACGTTCTCTGGAGGAGAGCATTTCCTCCATGCCCGGAGTCGTATTATCTCAACTGGCAGGCAGTGCGCGCCGGAGGAGGGAGACGATAGGAGACCTCGATATCGTGGTCGGCGCGCAACCGCAGGACCACGAGTCGGTCATCCAATCGATTCTCGAGCTGCCCGGAATCGCAGAAGTGAAGGGTCACGGGGAATCAAAAGTCAGCCTTATACTCGAGTCAAATGTGTTGGGCAGTTCTCTGGGAGAGAGCAGCATGGATGCGAATCTTGCAGAGGCCCTACTCGAGCGTAGTAGCGATGCCACCATCGACGCTCAGGTGAGGATAGTCACGCCTGAGACCTTCCCTTTCACGCTAGCCTACTTCACTGGCTCAAAGGAGCACAATATCAGGATGAGACAGAACGCCATAGACCGCGGACTTCGCCTGAACGAGTTCGGCCTGTTCAGCGAAGAGGACGCCGGTGATGCGATAGGGATGGAGGCGGCCAAGCATACATTGGAATGCTCGACCGAGGAGGATATCTACGAGCACCTTGGAATGAATTGGGTTCCTCCGGAATTACGTGAGGATACAGGTGAAATCGAGGCTGCTGCCTGGTTCGATTTGAATGATGCCATTGAACATGCTGCGTCAGAATTTGACAGATTGGCACTGGAATCGCTTCAGGATTGAACAAGGTCTTTTGCGGCCTGCAATGCCATATCAAGGCCGCTTGCATCCGAACCTCCACCTTGAGCCATGGTTGGACGACCACCACCGCCACCCTTGATGTTTGGAATGATGGAGCGAAGCAAATCCACAGCGTTGTAACGTTCTGCTGCAATCGTATTCTCTGTGCATGCAACCATGAGCTTGCCGCCACCTTCCTTGGAGCCCAACACTGCGAGTGTTGGAGTTGCAGCGTCACGGGTAAGTTCTTGCAACATTGAGGTCAACTGTTTCAAGTTCCCTTCAACTTCCATGATAACGACACGAACGCCGTCGATGGTCATTGAA
>CAXEUQ010000228.1:0-2075 GCA_963999425.1 uncultured Candidatus Poseidoniales archaeon
CACAAGTCCTTCACTAGAGCTATCAGACCAAGTGAATCGGTGGCGTTTGCCAGTCGCACACTCCCAAGCGGCTGCGACCATGCCAGCGCAAATCGGGCCACAGGCAGGGGCCTCAATTAGTATTCTAGCATCTCCCTCGTCATCTAGCAGCCGGAACCTTCCCAAGCCCCTAGAATCCCAATCGGAGATGTAGTCCCGCCATGATGATGGGTCGCGTCCTGATGGCTTGGTGATTTTACCTATGTCGGCTAAGCGCTCCTCGTGCTCGAGAGCAGCATGGGCGAGTCTTCGTCCAAGGCTGTTCTCGGCCCTCTTCTCCAAGCCCTGTAACCAAGACTCGAATCGACTGGTGCCGACCCGCCAAGTTGGCTCGCCCCCACGCATAGAATCCCTACAGGTTCCTTCGCTTGTGAACGTCCATCTGCATGCCGGGTCGGCAGTTACTGGTCTATTCAGGAGTCTTCTGAGCGAGTCGAAAAGTCCCATGGGTCAATCACCCAGAAACAACTCAATCCTATCGAAAGCCTCTGCAAGCATCTCGACAGGGGCAAGGCAGACCATCCTGAAGTGTCCTGAGCCGTATTCTGGAGAGAACCCAGAGCCGTGGACCACGAGTACGTGGTGCTGGTGAAGCAGGTCGAGCACCCACTGCTTGTCGGAACTGGCGGTATCGTCAGCGATGCGGACGAAGAGGTAGAATGCGCCACCGGGTGATTCGCATTCGAGGCCATCGATCTCGGCTATTCGGCTAATACAATAGTCGAGTCTTTCCTTGATTAGAGTACGATGCCCTTCCAGCCATCCGTGCTCGTCCCTCAGACCGGCGAGGTAGCCGTGTTGTGCAGGAGTCGAAGCGCATAGCCTGCTGCGCAACAGTCGCTCCACTCCGTCCCTGACCAGAGACAGTCTGCCCTCAGGGTCATGCCAAGCCATGTAGCCGATGCGCCATCCGGGTGCGAAGTAGACCTTTGAGGCGCCGTTGAGGACGATTACAGGAACATCGTCGGAGCGAGATGCTGCCGAGCACATATCGCCGGTGAAGTCGAGACCGTCGTAGATCTCGTCGGCGATGATAGTGCACTTGGGATAATCACGTGCTATGTCGAGCAGTGTATCGATTTCTACAGGAGTGGCTACGTTTCCGGTCGGGTTGTTGGGATTAATCAGTACGAGTAGTCGAACGCTATCATCCATCTTGGCCCTGATGTCCTCAAAGTCAATTCGCCAACTGTCATTCGGGTCGAGTCGATACTCGACGGTGGTCGCTCCGTACATCTGAGGATAAGCCATGTATGGAGGATAATGAGGACCGGGGGCTAGGACCGTGGAGCCCTCTTCCAAGAAGGCGGCGAAGATAATCTGCAGAGCCTCGGTCACCCCATGGGTGACGTATACATCGTCCTCGGAGCAAGGCCAGCCTTTGCCGGTCTCCGCTTCAGCTATTTCTTGTCGCAGAGCAGGCAGGCCGTACGAGGGGCCGTAGCCATTGTCTTGGGAGTCGAGGGCTCGCTTGTATGCGGACACCATGTGATTTGGTGTGGGAAGTCCCTCGAAGGCCAGTGGATCTCCGATATTTAGTCGGATTATGTCGTGCCCCTGCTTCTCCAACTCCAGCGCTGGCACCACAACATCTCTGATTGCATAATCGATGGCCGCGGCGCGTTTAGAGACGTCAATGCGTTCGGACATATGCTCACAACCCGAGCAACTCGCGGGCTGCATCTAGAGCCGCTGGGATTCCATCGGGATTGGAGCCCCCTCCTTGAGCCATAGTGGGGCCCCCTCCGCCGCCGCCGTCGATATGGCCGGCTATCGCTGTGAGAATCTCAGTGGCATCGTACTTCTCGGCGGCTATGGTGCCCTCGGTACTGGCGACGATTAGTTTGCCGCCCCCGTCCCTTGTTCCAAGGACTGCGAGAGTAGGTTTCTGGGAGTCTCGAGTCAACTGGCCGAGCATGGTCATTAGAGCTTTGATGTCCCCTCCTACCTCCATAACTGCATATCGGATCCCTTCTTTCTCAACCGCTCCGTCACCGCCGCCGCTGGTTCGCAGTCTAACGATTTCAGCCTCAAGA
>CAXEUQ010000229.1:0-2073 GCA_963999425.1 uncultured Candidatus Poseidoniales archaeon
GGACTAGCCAAGTACATCGACGGAGATCCCAGATTCAAGGGACTTTCGAGACGGCATAGGGAACTGGTAAACATCTGGGTTCGCAAGGAGTTCCGAAATCTGAGTAGGATGAGGAAGCACGGTCTGCGGGTTCCAGAACCACTTGACAATCTCAAGAATGTCCTCGTGATGGAGTACATCGGTGATGATCAGGGTCCAAGTCCAAGACTCAAGGAGATTTCAGTCGAGAATCCCTATGAGATATTCGAGGAACTTCTCGATTTCATCGCTATCAACTGGCACAAGTGCGATTTGGTCCATGCTGATTTCAGCGAGTACAATATCCTGCTCAACGACGACGAACTTTGGGTCATCGACGCCGGACAGAGCGTCACTCGCCAGCACCCTAGCGCCGAGGAGTTCCTAGTCCGTGATGTCACCCGTATAGTAGAGTGGATTAACCGTCAGGGGCACAATGTGGACTTGGCTGAGAGCCTTGCTAGAGTGCTCGATGACCCGGTTCCAGAGGCCTCTTGGACCTCAGGCGGGGATTAAAGCGGGTGGGCGGGTCGGCCGCACTCGTGGAACTACTAGCGCGAGTGCCCAAGAATCGAATAGCCGTGCTGATAGGCAAGGGCGGGCAGACTCGCAAGATGCTGGAGGAGGCCAGTGGCGCTAAGTTGGATATCGACTCTAGCACTGGCGAGGTGATGGCAGAATGGGAGCAGGAACCCGATCCAATTGTCAGGATGAAGATGCCCGATGTAGTGCTTGCAATCGGCCGCGGACTCGCTCCCAGCAGGGCCGTGCAACTGATTCGAGACGACATCTTCCTCAGAATGTACGACATCCGAGAGTGGGTAGGTAGACAGCCCAACCAGACTCGTAGGATGAGAAGCAGACTGATTGGCAGAAACGGACGCATCCGTGGCCTAATCGAGGAGATTTCAAACTGCGAGATGGCCATCCACGGCTCCACTGTGCTAGTAATCGGTGACCAAGACGGAATTGCTCTCGCCGCGCCAGCAATCGAGGGGATTCTGCGCGGCTCCGAGCACAGTACCGTACTGCATGGGCTAGAGCAGGACAGGAAGCGCATGCGGATACAGTCGCGCCGACTTGAATCTCACGAGGAGCGCAGTACGCGCGATTCCTCAAAGTTCGATACTCTGGTCCCTGGTCTGGCACAGGCTCGCCGGCGTAGAGAGAGGAGACACAAGACCTCACAAATTGACCCATCTGATTCGGATGAAGTGTCCGAGGTGATGCAACTGGCAGACGATGAGTCTGTTGCTTTCGAAGAAGAGTGAAACCGCCACGCATAAGCGTGAGAGTCCTCACGGATTGCCATGGCTAACCCGTTGGAGGAGATGTACGACTACGAGAGGTGGGCTACCAACATCATCATCGGCATTATCGGATTGGTCCTCGCTGGCATAGCGCTGGAGTCATTGCAGATACAGAATCCGCTCTCCGACTTCCTGTATGAGTACTACATCGACCCAGTGCTGCAGGAGTCTTCCTCCGATGCGGGGTACAATGTCCCCAACACTCTTACCTACGCGATTCTGTTAGCGCTATTCGCAATCTCTCTTGCTGCTTGGCTCAGGCATCTAGGAATCGATCCCAGCGATGCTACCTTGCTCGCTCTGATGCCCTATGTGTTCTGGGCTTCTCTGGGTGAGGTGGTCGAGGATGCCAGTATGTTTGATGCCTCACTAGAGAGTTACTTCGTCAGCCCAGCCATCCACTTCCAGACAGCTGCTTGGGTAATGATAGCAGGGGCATTGGGTTACCGCATTGCCAATTCCGAACTCGATTCGGACGACATGCGCTCCAAGGCCGATAGCGCGGCGGTGATTCTGATTGCTATTCAGGTACTGATTTACTACACCTCAGTCGAAGCCGGCGGAGTCACTTCATCATCAGATTTTGAGAACTGGCCGATGCTAGTTTGCTTCATCGCAGCGCTCCTACTACCTTCGCTGGTAGCCAATCACTCTCTGTTTGGATTCACAATCATCCAGCGCACCGTCTTCCTCGTCGGTCTGGGCGGTTGCATCGCGCTGTCGGGACCACTGGTCTCGTTTGGCA
>CAXEUQ010000230.1:0-2064 GCA_963999425.1 uncultured Candidatus Poseidoniales archaeon
GGATTTGAGTCTCGATTCGGGACATCCGCTCTGGTACCTCCGAGGGTGATTGAGCCACTCTCAAGCAGTTGCTCTGTAAGAGATTCAGCCAATTCCTCGTCTTCGTCGGGTGTCTTGGTGGCCTCCCTGACTGATTCGTTGTGCTCCCTGATGATTCTCTCCCTCTCTTCCCTCTGGGCCTTCAGTTCGTCGCGAATCTCGTTGACCTGATCCAGTAGTTCTTTCATGTCAGAATGGACCTTGTCTGCGGACTCCCTAGAAGAGATGAATGCAGCGTGCAGTCTGTCCCCTTCCGCTCTCAGGAAGTCCCTCTCCTCGAGCATTGGCTTGACCTCCTCCCATATCTCGTCGGCCTCCTTGTTGGCATCGAGCATTGCTTTGTGCTCGGCGTCGGCCTCGGAGCGCAGTAATTGAATCGAGCCTTCCATATCTCCCAGATCAATCTCTATTACCTGCAGTTCCTGAACCTCGGGCATCAGCTCGTCCCTCTTGGAAATCAGAGTCTTGAGTTTCTTCAGCAGCCTGTTCTCCTTCTTCAAGGACAGGTTTCCGTCGGTCATTATCTGGTTCTCGATTCGGTCAATCTCACCTATTGTCTCAGAGAGTTGGATTACGACGGACTTGGTCCCTTCGTCCCTCCTGCCTCGCTTCTGCGAAATCAGCCCACCTATCTGCTTCTGAATCTCGTCGCGCTTGGCCTGATGAGCCTTCGCTCTAGCCCTGACTTCCTTCTGCTCCTCGAGTTTCTCGCTGATTCGTTCCCTGAGCTCCTTGCCTTGATTCTGGACCGAATCACGAGAATCGGCAGCTCTCTTAGCGTTCTCGTTGTGATTACTCCTCTGCTCACGCATCCGACGCAACCTAGTCTCCATCGCGTGCAACCTAGTCCTCAGGTCATCACTCATTAGAGGGTCATCTTCTGACACGGTTGCGCGACAGGGGCTTCACCTTTCAATGGACCTGAATCAAAGCCCTACTAGATTGAGCAGGAACGGCAGGAAAGGTGAGATTACTACAACCGCTGCTCCGAGCATGAATAAGCCTCCCAGAGACATTCGCACACGTGTGAGAAGGTCGGGACGAATCTGAACTGTGAGGACCCTGCCTGAAATCAGGTTACCAGCCTCGTCCTCAAGCCGCAGTGTCACTGTGGCCTCGCCCATAGCAGAGGGCAACAGACTCTGCCAGATAATCCGAGTCGAGGAAATCAAAGCAGGTAGTCTAGAGTAGAGTTCGTCTCCGACTTCGGATCCTAGATTGATCGGCTCGGCTTTTAGCCTGTATACGCATTCCTGAGGTCTAAAATCGGGAGTCTGGACTCTGAGAATCAGATCCAGGGGAGAATCTCCCTGATTCAGAACAAACGCGAACAAGTTAGCCTGGCCCACTACGAGATTCTCCATATCGACATCGAGCCAGACCTCTCCCGAAGGGCTTGCAGAGGTTCTGCTCATCCTCAGACGGTCATGTATGCGGAAGAACGGGGCGCACTGAGAGCGTGCCCGAGATAGTAATCGGTCCCAAGTCTCCTCCCCCAATTCGGGGTGATTGAACAGGCGATCTATGGTGGCGCGATCGAGCATCGGCTCAAGAGCAGATCTGAACTGAGTTTCATCTATGAGTGAGGATCGGCGCAGATATAGTAAGTGAAGCAGAGTCTCCTGCAACTCACTTCTACTGCTTCCTTCTCTAATTGAGGGTTCTATAGAAGATAGGTACTCCGACATTCTGACCGCTAGTAAGGGGTCGACGTGTGCCCTGATTACGTCTGTGAATGGGCGGCTAAGCAGAGCTGGGTGGATGGGAGGTGAGAATGCCTGCAGCATGCCCCATGGCTCAGTGGTATTGAATCTCTGGCGGTCCGAGACCATGTGAACGCCATGGCCGCTGAGCAATGCGCCTGTAGATAAAGGCCGCCGTCGTTTTTTGACGGTCGCGACCGGAGTCGTTGGTGGTGCCGGAGCGGTGGGTGTCGCCGTTCCTTTTATCGCATCATGGAATCCGAGCGCGAGGGCAAAGAACGCCGGGGCACCGGTCGAAGTTAACATCGCGAAAGCAGAACCG
>CAXEUQ010000231.1:0-2052 GCA_963999425.1 uncultured Candidatus Poseidoniales archaeon
TTCATTCCCCACTGCATGAAGACACGACCAAGGTCACAATTAACCTCAATTGAATTCTTGGTCCTCTCTATCTCCATTGCAGATACGATTACTTCTTCGAAAGAATACAATGAGGAAACGAAATCTCCGAGTTCTTTGGACGGAGCGATCAGAACTCTGGTGCCATCTGGCTTGGCCCACATGAGGTTTGTGAATGGCCCATGCGGAGAGTCATTCCAATCTCCGATAACTACCATATCTCCGGTTTGAAAACCTGACGAAATTACTCGTCCTTTGAATATCTCATTGTCCATCTTTGCTATGCCCATCTGCTCTTCTCCTCTCTCTTACGCTTCTTCGTTGCTGCCCATGAGCAGATAAGGCATTGTTCGAGGTCATGACGCAGTGCAGGACAATGTTCTCTACCAAAATAGATGATTTGCAAGTGTCTGCGATTCCAGGTATCCTTCGGGAATACTGATTTCAAATCACGTTCGGTCCTGACTACGCTGCTCCCATTAGACAAGCCCCAGCGAGCAGCTAGCCTGTGGATATGAGTATCAACAGGGAAGGCAGGAACTCCGAAGGCCTGAGCCATCACTACGCTTGCAGTCTTGTGGCCGACCCCGGCGAGAGATTCAAGAAACTCCCAATCAGGCCTGACAGGGCCTCCGTCCTCGACAATCTGCTCGGCCATGCGCTTGAGATTCTTCGCTTTGGTTGGAGCGAGTCCTATCTGTTGAATCAGTTCTCGAATCTCTTCGACTTCGAGTTTAGCCATCTTCTCTGGGGTATCTGCCTTGGAAAATAGATTCGGTGTAACCTCATTGACCTTCTTGTCAGTAGTTTGCGCAGACAGCATCACAGCCACTAGTAGCGTGTAGGGGTCGCTGTGATCGAGGGGTATGGGTTGCTCGGGATAGAGTTCGTCTAGGATTCTACCTATCTCTTCGGCCTTCAAAGCGCGTCGCATACTAGACCTCGCTGTCCTCCCTCAGGCCCAAGTAAAATGCGACGATAACGAAGGCTGCTGGGATGCCATAGCATGGACCGTACATCCATGTCTCCCACTCGTTTGATTCTGTAGCGCCGCCTAGAAGCAGGTATGCACCCAATGCGACGATGATTCCGGGAAAGATTGCGATTAGGGCGAACACAGTTGCCCGAAGCAGTCTCATGGTCTGTCCTAGGGGGCCTTGCTGTTAAGTTTCATCAGAAGCCGAACAGCGACTCAATCTCAGCACCGCTTCGTGTGTTCAAGACGTCTGCAGCTGATAGCCAGCCCTTCCTAGCAATCTGCACACCATACCAGTAATCTCGCAGACCATTGGTGTCGTGGGCGTCCGGGTTGATGCATACAGGGACGCCTTGGTCTCTGGCATACTTACACAGTCGCCAGTCGAGATCCAGTCTGTACGGCGAGGCATTAATCTCAACCGCCTTCAACTGACCCTCCGAGTTCAATTCGCCCATTCTTCGCAGGACAGTATGCATGTCAACGGGGAAGCCCTCTCTTCCCTGCAGAATCCTTCCAGTAGGGTGTCCAAGTACGGTGAATGTTGGGTCTTCGATGGCCCGAATCAGTGCCTCTGTATTGGTTAGTTCGTCTCTATTTCTCCAACTCCCAAGCGCGTGCACGCTGCCGATTACATGAGATAGGGAGTTGCGAGTATCTTCATCGTAGTCAAGACTGCCATCGACGAGAATGTCGCACTCACTGCCGTGAAGTAGTCGGAAGTCCTGTCCAGAATCGTGCCATTGCTCATTCAGGGCTCTGATTGAGTCGCCCTGAGATGCAAGATTGGCGGCAGGAACTCCAATCTGTCTCCCTCCAATATTCAAAACTTCAGAATGGTCGGCTATTCCTAGATACTCCCAGCCGAGATCCATTGCAGCGGAAGCCATCTCTTCTAGAGTGGCTGTGCCATCGGATGCGATTGTGTGATTATGTAGGGCACCGCGTATATCCGAGGGTTTGATCAATCTAGGAAGTCCGGGGCCTTCTTCAGAGGCCGCTTCAATCTCTCCGGTATCCTCGCGCAATTCAGGGGGAACCCAATTCATTCCAAGGTG
>CAXEUQ010000232.1:0-2049 GCA_963999425.1 uncultured Candidatus Poseidoniales archaeon
CCTACCCACTTGGAAATCAGTTCGGGCCCCTTGATTGTGATGAAGTTCGCCTTGGCTTCGTTGGCTATCGCCTTGGCAATCAGAGTCTTACCGGTCCCGGGAGCTCCGAACAGGACGATTCCGCGCGGCGGGTTGATGCCGAAGTGGTCGAACACATCGGGCTTTGTCAGAGGCCACTCGATGCTCTCCTTGAGCCTCTCCTTGACCTCATCTAGGCCACCGACCTGATCCCATGAGACCTCAGGGACTTCGAGGTAAATCTCGCGCAGTGCGCTGGGCTCGATCTCCTTGATCGCCTGTCTGAAGTCGGACATCCTGACTTCCATCTTCTCAAGGACCTCAGGGGAAATCTGCTCCTCATCGAGGTCTATCTCGGGCAGGTATCTGCGGAGAGCCTTCATCGCAGATTCCCTGACTAGAGCCGAGATGTCAGCGCCCACGAAGCCGTATGAATTGTCTAGTAGCCAATCCATGTCGAAATCATCGCTGATTGGCATGCCGCGAGTGTGGATATCTATGATTTCCTTGCGGCCGTTCTTGTCCGGGACGCCAATCTCAAGCTCCCTGTCGAAGCGTCCCGGTCTGCGCAGGGCGGGGTCGATTGCGTCTCTACGATTGGTGGCTCCGATAACTACCACATTGTCGCGACCCTGCATGCCGTCGAGCAGAGTCAGGAGTTGGGCTACGACTCTGCGCTCGACCTCGCCGGTCACATCCTCTCTTTTCGGAGCGATGCTGTCGAGTTCATCGATGAAGATGATAGCAGGAGTATTCGCTGCAGCCTCGTCGAAGATTTCTCTGAGTTGCTTCTCGCTTTCACCGTAGTACTTTGAGATGATTTCGGGCCCGTTGATAGAAGTGAAGTGGGCGTTGGTCTCGGAGGCCACGGCCTTCGCAATCAGGGTCTTTCCTGTACCCGGTGGTCCGTGCAGCAGAACGCCTCTGGGGGGGTCGATTCCCAGACGTCTGAATAGAATTGGGTGTTTGAGCGGGAGTTCGATCATCTCCCTGACCTTCTGGAGTTGCTCACCTATGCCTCCAATGTCCTCGTAAGAAATCGTCTGGACTTGGCCGGATTCCTCCTCATCAACAGCCTCCTCCTTGATTACAATCTCAGTATCCGGCAGAACCTGGACTATTCCTTTGGGGCTGGTGGATACGATGGCGAATGGAAGAGCTTCTGCAAACAGAGTCATTCCCGGGATGAATATGCGGTCTCCGGCGACGACCGGGCGCTTATTCAGACCGCGTCGTGCGAAGCCCTCTATTCCGGGGCCGAACCTGACCTTCTGCTGTTTGGCCATCACAGGGCTGAGGACGAGTCTTTGACACGGCTGAGTCTCGACTTTGGAGATAGTCACACGGTCACCAAGACTGACTCCGGCATTCTTGCGGATAATCCCGTCAATGCGAATCACGCCGAGGTTAGCATCCTCGGGCCTACAGCGCCAGACTATGGCTGCGGTTCGCTGCTCGCCGGCAATCTCGACAATGTCGCCAGGTTTGAGGTTCAGTTCGTTGTCGAATGGCACACGTGCGCGGCCGTGACCGACGTCACTGGGGATGGCCTTGGCCACCCTGAGTGTGAGGCTTTCATTTGCTTCATCGGACACTTCTACGCCCCCTGACAGATACTCTTGTGCTCTCAGGCTAGTTAAACCTACCAATCTAGAGTTGTCCCGGAGGTTGAAACGGTTATCGGAACGATGAGGGCGGATGAGTAGGATTCATTGCTAGATGGCCATTCGCCGGGCCATGACCCACGTACTAGAGACCGGTTTCGAATACATGGAAGCAAACAATCCGAATGGATCGCCCAAGGTTCGCGGATACAACATCATCAACGGCAATCTGACTCTTGCCAGTGATGGCGCTACCTACGAGAGCACGAATCCAGCTTGGCTGGATGACTGTCTCGGCGAGTTCCCTCTGTCCACCAAGTCTGATGTACACGATGCGCTCGCTGCCGCCCGTGCGGCCTTCCCTGGCTGGGCGGCGACTCCTGCCCCTACACGCGGGCAGGTAATTGGAAACATGGGACGCTTGTTG
>CAXEUQ010000233.1:0-1992 GCA_963999425.1 uncultured Candidatus Poseidoniales archaeon
CTGCAGTGAAGCATCTGGTGATACCTCTTGCTCCGCACCCCCGGGAGCAGGGGAGGTACTGACCTCATCTATGTCCATCACAACAAGAGATATGTCTTCGCTCCAGGAGTCAGCGCTGACGCGAGAGTGTATGATAATGGCAGCATCGAAGATGTTGCCGGCAGGAATCATCGCACCGGGAGGATTGATTGTGATATCAATCGGCTTTCCTGCATCCTTCGCGAGCGTACCTGTGGATCCATGAGATGATCCAACGAAGGTTCCGAGGGAATCCAAGCCGAGATGCCAACCTGATGGAGATACCAGTTCGACATCATATCCCTGAGCGCCATTGCCCTCGTTGAAGACTAGAATCTGCATTTGGGTTGGCTCTAGAGGGCTGACTAGGAACTGTTGTCCCGGCATGACTATGTCAACTCCCGCCAGTATGGGTACGTCGAAGTACAGTGTCAGTTCGGAACTCACATTGTTCTCGATATCTGTGCCCGTAACTAGCATCCTGTAGAGCCCGGGCGGTGGCGGGGCTGGATGAATCATAGTAAGGCTGACTTCCTCGGTCTCGGCAGGGTCCAGATTGAAGGTGTTAGAGGTGAATGAAGTGAACCAATCGTACTCTAGCCCATCCTGTATTCTGATTGGATCTGTTACCTCGATGGTAGCATTGGTCTCCAATAATGCAGTGTTCATCAGAGACAGTACCCATGTTGTGGAGCTGTCAGAAGTATCGGTCAGAGTCTTAGTCTCTTGATGTGTTGAAACCCTGACTCCCGGGACACTGACAATTACAGTCTGCGACAGATAGTTGTTCGATTCGGAAGATTCCTCGACCAGTCCGCTTGGGTCGATGTGGAATGTCAACTCCACCTCCCCCTCTTGAGATGGAGTCCAATTCCATACCAATTCAGTAGATTCACCCGGAGACATGCTCAGTTGCTGTGTTCCTAGAAGATCGGTGTCCGCCCTAGCAATCACCGAGAGATCTGCAACAGATCCCGCCCCCTGATTCTTGACCACGACGGATATATCGATATCCTCTCCAACCTGAGGTATCGGAGTGGAAATCTGGAAGGAATCCTGCACGAAAGTGGGATCGGGGGTCAAGTCGTTAACATTGACACCTCTTACAGCTAGCGAGTACGGCTGCCAACTCCTCCCCCCTCCATGCTGTGCATCCCTGACTCTTACTGTCCAAGTCCCTGTAGCGGCGTTGTCGATTAGAACGACTTCTACATTGTTGGTGGAGTCCTTGGTTCCTCCAGTTACTGAGCGTCCGTTGACGAAGGCATTGCCCTTGTAGGAGAGTTGACCATTAGGAGAAATCACCTCCAAGTCGAGATCGTTTCGCAACTGCGTGGAAGATGATGTAGAGCCTGGATAGTCCGACCAAGTCAGAACTACCTTGAGTGGTTCTCCTGCTCTAGTCACATCAAAACTGTAATCGCTGACTTGGCCACTTGAAAGTCGGGTCCTGTCATCGACGAATATTCCGACATCATTGTCTGGAATCAGAGAATTAGCGAGGTTCAATCTACCCCATCCCTCGTCATCATTGGGAATATCTCTAGCACCCATGTCCTGAGCCCCCAATATCAGCAGTCCCTTGATCAGTGATCCTTGGGGCGCGGGTCTGCTAGTTACTTCCATTAGGTATTCTCGGACAAGAACGGCTGCTCCTGCCGCAGCGGGTGTAGCCATCGAAGTTCCACTGTATTCCAAGTACCAATTGTTGCTCCAAGAACCTTCAGCGCTACTGGCCTCCTGAGACTTGCACGACCTGACATAGTCGCCTGGAGCCACTAGGTCGGGCTTGATTCTGCCATCGTCGGTTGGACCGCGACTACTCCAATAGTACATCTCGTCTGGAGCGCCACTGTAGCGGTTCTTGTGTCCTCCAACTGTAATCACATTCTTTGCTGTACCTGGAGGAGATACTCCCGAGTTGCGGTCGTTTCCTGCTGCAAACAGAACTGTCATTCCCTGATACGACCAATA
>CAXEUQ010000234.1:0-1955 GCA_963999425.1 uncultured Candidatus Poseidoniales archaeon
ACCGGCCTCAACCCACCGGCCATCTTGGAGACGAATCATGACTTCTGCTTGTTTGATGGAATCCAGTTCCATCATCGGATGCGAGGGGCTGACTGCGAATGGAATCCGTTGCCAATGCTGCCACTCGCTCCAACCTACAACGAAAATAACAACAAACACTCCAAGCAAGATGAGACTGAGGAAGGAGATTCCGACATCTCTCATGCCAGATCGATGGCGGTTCTGGGCAGGTATTACGCCCGCGTCAAAGAGAATGAACTGGCAATGCAGTATTATTCTGCAGCCCTAGAAATCCTTTCCGATCAGACCGACCCTCACAGTGCAGTCGAGGTCTCGATGCTACTGGGACAGGTACTGAGCGATGCGGGCCGCAAAGAAGAGGCATCGGAGCAGTACATCGATGCGTTGGTCCTCGCCGAGGCTAATGACTTCAGGATGCTACAGGGAGAGACTCTCGCTCGACTAGGAGAAGTCGAGAGCGATCGTTCACAGAAGATGGATTACCTACAACGTTCACTCTCGGTTTTCAGAGAATTAGGTGCGGTAGATAGGATGAGAGAAGTCCAGAACTCAGTGCACAGAGCTGTTATGGGAAATTAGATTCTGCTGACCACTCTCTCGGACTCTGACTGACCAAGCCAGTTGCTGAATTCAGGACCGCTCTGAAGAGATATCCCTATACTACCCGAGAACCTTTCTTCCATAGCCATCAATACCTCGCTTTCAGCAAGATGCGGGGCATTGTTTTTCTCAGAAAGGTGGCACAAGACAACACTCTCTAATCGATTACTCACAATCTCTGATAGAGCATTCCCAGTCTGAGTGTTAGACAGGTGACCCCCTCTGCCTGAGATTCTGCGTTTGAGGGATTCCGGGTACGGGCCACTCATCAGTCTGGTATGATCGTAATTCGCCTCTATTGAGATATGGCTGCATCCAGAGAGATGTCGTAGCAAATCTACAGTCAACTCCCCTAGGTCAGTAACTACTGCTGCCCGACGCCCATCACCATTGCTCGCAATTACGGCAACGTTGTCAGCATCATCATGAGGTACAGGAATGGGTAGCAGACTGATTTCGTCACTTACTACAATCCTCTCTAATGTTCCGAAGGTTCTGCACTCGGATATTGGTTCCCAGCCCATCCTATTCGCGGTCTCAAGATTGCAGTGAAGAGCAGCCTCCCAGCTTCTAGCAGCCCTCAGAGCAGATTTTGAGTGATCATTGTGATGATGTGTAACAAGTATAGCATCAATCATCGAAGGCTCGACATCGACCATTCGCAGTCTAGCCTCCATCTGCTTGAGAGAGAAGCCACAGTCAATCAGGACATTGGTATCTTCAGACCGGAGCAGGGTAGAGTTCCCAGCGCTCCCTGAGCCTAGATGAGTGATTTCCATGCCCATGGCGAGCGAGACGACGCCGGACCATCCTTGAACCAATCCATTGCATTTGTGCACACAGACCTATTTTCGACCCACGACGGCTACGCCGTCGACCTATGCACCTGCGGGTGTGTCCGAACGGCGCTCCATCATCATGATAAGTCATCCAATGGCGCTGAGTTCATCAATCGGGTGAAACCATGCGCCGCAAGCAGACTGCCTTGCTCATCACATTGCTGATTCTGGGTAGCATGGCATTCGTATCTCAAACCCGCCCCCAATCTTCAGTGTCGTCTACGGACCCAATTACTGCAGACCGAGGAGGTCCACCAGTAACGGATGAGGATAATGATCGCATACCCGACTTGCACGAGTCGATTTTCGGGGATACGAGATATGTCGAGACTAGCTCAGGAACAATCTCTGTCAGAGGTCTCGACCCGATGAACTCCACAGATAACATGTCTGACCACGACAGAGACGGCGCCAGCGCCCTACTGGAGTTCTGCTGGCCCTATACGCTAGATACGTGCTTCGATCGCCTCTCTCTAACGGGAAAGCCACCTCAAT
>CAXEUQ010000235.1:0-1951 GCA_963999425.1 uncultured Candidatus Poseidoniales archaeon
TCACAGTTGTGGTCTGGGTACTAGAATCAATCTTCCAATACTTCTACGCGGTATTATGGAGGAATTTAGCCCAGACTGCTCAGCATGAACTCAGAATGTCTGCCTATACTCACATCCAAGACCTCGAGATGCAGTGGTTCTCAGAGCAGCCAACTGGCAGCCTGATGGCAATCATGAACGACGATGTGAACCAGCTCGAACGTTTCCTAGACCAAGGTGCAACCGACCTACTCCATGTCGCTACCACGATCATCGTGGTCGGTGCAATCATGATATCCGTGGCCCCAGAGGTCGCATTTCTAGCCATATTACCAGTGCCAATCATCGTTACTGGTTCGTTCATCTACCAGCGCAGGATAGGCGTGAGGTACAGCAAGGTCAGGGGCAAGGTGGCTGACCTTAACGCACTGCTCAACAACAATCTGCATGGAATTACGACAATCAAGTCGTTCACCGCAGAGCAGCGCGAAGTCGATAGGGTCGACGAAGCGTCTACTTCGTATCGAGAGGCCAACAGAGAGGCAATCCGCCTGTCCGCTTCCTTCGTTCCAATCATCAGGATGGCAATCCTGTTCGCCTTCACAGCCAACATGCTCGTAGGGGGCTGGTTCGCTCTAGACGGGCGCATCAGCCTCGGCGCCTACTCGGTCATCGTCTTCATCACTCAGAGGCTACTGTGGCCTCTAACTAGGCTGGGCGAGACCTTCGATCTGTATCAGCGAGCTATGGCCTCGACTTCCAGAGTGCTCGACTTACTAGATACTGAGGTAGGTATCGTCGAGGGCGATGCTGAGTTGGAGAGCGTCGAAGGTGAAATCAGCTTCAACGACGTGGGATTCTCCTATCCGGACAGGGAGACGGTGCTAGAGGGCGTGAACCTGACAATTCCGGCTGGAAAGACCGTGGGACTAGTCGGCTCTACCGGTTCTGGCAAGACCACACTGGTCAGGCTCTTGCTGAGGTTTCACGACCCCGATTCCGGCTCAGTTTCTCTCGACGGCCGCGATGTCAGAGACCTCACTCTAGAATCTCTAAGGGGCTCGGTATCTTTGGTCAGCCAGACTACAACACTGTTCCCTGGGAGTGTACGTGACAACATCCTGTACGGCGACCCAACGGCGAATGAAGAAGCTGTAATCGAAGCTGCGAGGGTCGCCGAAGCACTTCCCTTCATCGAGAGCCTGCCTGAAGGCTGGGAGACCGACATCGGAGAGGGTGGACACAGGCTCTCAGGCGGCCAGCGTCAGAGAATCGCTATCGCGAGGGCCGTACTCAAGGACGCGCCTGTCCTAGTTCTCGACGAGGCCACCAGCAATGTCGACAACGAGACCGAGGCTGCATTGAAGCGCTCGATTGAGAGAATCTCAGTCGGTCGCACGACCCTTATCATCGCACACCGTCTTTCCACGGTCAGGAATGCCGACACCATTGCAGTTCTAGGCAATGGCTCGATTTCAGAGACCGGAACCCATGAGGAGTTGCTTAGTGGCAATGGGCTATATCCCAGACTCTGGGCCGTTCAAACTGGTGAGGTCTCGCAATGAGTGATGAGAGAGGATTGCCCAGACTAACAGAGCTGGCTCGGACCATCGGCTTCGAAATCACCGAGTTCGCAGAGGGGAGTTGCATTGTCGAGTACACAGTTCGTGAGGATCACTTGAACATGGGAGGGGTGGCGCACGGAGGAATCCACGCAACCCTGCTAGACTCAGCAATGGGCGGCACATTGGTATCGACTCTAGCCAAGGAGGAGTGGTGCGCTACTGCCCAAATCGACATTTCTTATCTCAACGCAGTCGGTGTCGGTGAGAGACTGATTGCCTCGGGCGAGGTGGCTCGCAGAGGCAGGAATCTAGCTCACATGGAAGGTAGACTCGTGACCTCTGAGGGCACAATAGTCGCAACTGCGAAGGGGACTTGGGCAATCTGGGAAACTAGGCCGAGCAGCCAG
>CAXEUQ010000236.1:0-1945 GCA_963999425.1 uncultured Candidatus Poseidoniales archaeon
AAGCTAGTTGTCCCGTGATTACCCATCTGCCCCATGCCGCCATTCCCCCAGCAGAGGATCCTCTTGTCCCCGGTCGAGTCCTCCTCGAACAGGCCGCAAGAGAAACCCCCGTGGTATCCCGATCCTCTGGATACGGCGACCTCCACAGTTCTGTTGCCCTCTCATCAATCAGGTACACTCCTCTGTTCAAGGTCGCGAACACCACTCCTGCTGAGGTCCGAGTTAGTGCCATAGGCTCAGCATCGAGACGCCTTGACCAAATTGACGAAGCAGGCATCAGGAGATTCGAACCAGACGCTTCTCTGAGTTGTTCCCTCGCGCCCCCGTCTATCCAATCTCCATCCAACTGAAGAGCGGCCATACGAGCCTCTCTCAATTCCTGATCAACCCATGTGCCCACCCAAGACTCTCCAATCACAGCCCCTCCTGAGACATTGCTTGGAAAAGGCACCACCGGTTGGTGAAGGGGAGAGCCATCTGCATCTATTCTGAGTAACTCGCCCGAGCACCCGACCAACACTTTTCCCGATGCACCTTGGTCGACTCTCATCGGCTGGAAGCCATATCGAACCCCTTCCACAGCCCGCGCTCACAGCCTCCGTGCTTGAAGGTGTGGCTACGGAGATTATACGAGTGCCCCCATCGCGGGCCATGGTCACACTCTTGCTGGCGTCCTCTCAGGACAGTGCATCAGTCAACCTACATCGTGCTATGCTCGACTTAGGTGGTTGGTCCGAGCCAACCACTCTTCCTCACGGCACCATGCACCAGCACCTCTCACGCGACGTCCACCTACTCCTCATCGAGCAGTTGCACATACACGCGGATGAAATCGATACAATTCACGAGGAAAACACAGATTGTGAACTCGGAGAGGTGCTGATTCTCTCAAGGCACGTATCTGCAACAAATACTCCTGCGCTGACACTGCATGCAATCGGAATCCCCGGTGAGACGCCGCACGGGGAAGAGGGTCAGGCAGGAGGTAGGAAGGGAACAGTGGTGCCTCCTTCGCCTAGGTTCGCTTCCTTATTCAGAGGGATGCTAGCAGAAGGCAAGTCTCGTGGACTCGACGAGGAGTACGACTTGACTCTTGAGACGACTCATCACGGACCGGTCCTGTCCACACCCACTCTTTACATCGAAATCGGCTCCACCGAGCAGCAGTGGAATAGTAAGGAAGCAGGTGACGCCTGGGCCTGTGTAATTTCGAACAATCTGGGACTCGATGGCACAGAACCGGTAACATGGCGAGAAGGTGGAGATGTCATGATAGGACTCGGAGGGGGACACTATGCTCCAAGGCACAAGGCTGTGTTGTCCGAATCCGAGTTATGGACTGGCCATCTGTTGGCAAACTATGCTCTGCCTTTCGAGACCCCAGAAGATGACCATGAGCCCACGGGAGCATGGAAACATTCGATTCGAACCGCTGTCGAATCGACCATGGCGGCATTCCCTGGGGGACGATTCTTCGCACATCTGGACAGGAAGTCGTTCAAGGGCTGGCAGAGAACCGCGATTCTGGGCCTATTGGAGGAGTTGGGAGTGCCGGTCAGACGAGGAAAGGAGCTGAGTTAGCACTCGCAATTGTGAAGGCTCGTCCATTCTTGCAGAGTACAGATGAGACTGTTCGGACAGTTCGTAGTCAGCTTGATGCCGATTACTCCCAAGGCGGTAATTCGTTGGGTATCGAAGAGATATGTCGCCGGTTCAGACATGCAAAGTGCAATTTCTCTAATGCGGAAAATGAGTGACGAAGGTGCTTGTTTCACCGTAGATGTCCTAGGGGAGGAAATCAATTCAATGGATGAGGCGCAATTCTTTTTCGAAGAATACTCGAATCTGATAGACTCTATTGTAGAGAATGATTTAGACGCAAATATCTCGATTAAGCCGACTGCATTTGGGCTTCTTATCGATCCCGAAACAGCCTTGCTCAATA
>CAXEUQ010000237.1:0-1932 GCA_963999425.1 uncultured Candidatus Poseidoniales archaeon
AATACGGCCCGCACCGTGTCTTTGATTCACCACTCGCAGAAGGTGGCATCGCTGCCATCGCCATGGGCATGGGCCTCAATGGACTTCGACCTGTTGCAGAAATTCAATTCGCAGATTACATCTTCCCTGCCTACGACCAGATTGTCAATGAGTTGGCTAAGGTCAGACACCGCTCTGGGGGCGAGTATTGGTCACCTGTCACGGTGCGCACGCCCGCTGGAGGAGGAATCAGAGGAGGGCATCACCACTCACAGTCACCAGAATCTCAATTCACGCATACTCCCGGCCTCAAAGTCGCTTACTGCTCGACTCCGTACAATGCGAAGGGTCTTCTGATTAGTGCTATCGAGAGTAATGACCCGGTCATCTTCTTCGAGCCAAAGCGATGCTATCGAGGTCCGTTCTACGGCGACCCGCACAATGTCCCCACTTGGGAGGGGCACCCTGAGGCAGAGGTGCCCGAGTCTCACTACACCGTACCTCTGGGCGAAGCCAGGCTGGCTATGGAGGGTGATGATTGCACTGTGATTTCTTGGGGAGCTATGGTTCATGTCTGTGAGCAAGCCATCAGGGACAGTGGAGTCTCATGCGATCTCATCGATTTGCAGACTCTAGTGCCTTGGGACCGGGGAGCGGTCGTCAAATCGATTGAGAAGACTGGTCGTTGTGTCATCGTACATGAGGCCCCCAAGACCAGTGGTTTCGGAGCAGAGATGGTTGCTTCTGTTCAGGAGAGGTGCTTCTATCACCTTGAGAGTCCAATCGAGAGAGTCACCGGATGGGACACTCCTTTCCCGCATACTACTGAATGGGATTACATGCCGGGACCCTCTCGCATAGCCGCGGCGATACACCGGACACAGGTGGATTAGATGTCAGATTACGAGTTCAAACTGCCAGATATTGGCGAGGGTGTTGTCGAAGGAGAAGTTGTGCAGTGGCACGTTTCCGTTGGCGATTCGGTATCCGAGGATGATCCAATTGTTGATGTCATGACAGACAAGGCGACGGTCACAATTCCTTCTCCTGTCAATGGCGTCATCGCCTCGCTCAGTGGTGAGGTCGGAGACATGGTGGCTGTGGGCTCCACTCTAGTCCAGTTCGGCACTACAGACAGCGCTCCTGCCGCTACTGAGACGGTCGAGGAATCAGAGCCGGAACCAGAACCTGAACCAGAACCTGAACCAACTCCTGAGCCTGAGCCGGCACCGAAGCCGACTGCACCTGCACCTGCATCTGCAACTCCTGCTCCTGTGCCTGCTGCCAAGTCTGGCAGATTGCTTGCAAGTCCCGCTGTAAGACGTCGTGCACGCGAGGCGGGAGTGGAACTCTCTCAAGTCAGAGGCTCAGGGCCCGCTGGCAGAGTCAGGCATGCCGACCTCGATGCGTTCATCGCTGCAGGAGGTTCTGTTGCCGGGGCGGCTCCGGTCGCATACTCGACCAAGCGTACCGATGTTACAGAGGTGAAGGTAGTAGGCCTGCGCCGCAAGATCTCAGAACAAATGACTCTCTCCAAGAGCAGAATCCCTCACTTCTCCTACTTCGAAGAGGTTGACATCACCGAACTCGAGTCTCTGCGCCAGATGCTCAACTCGTCTCGCGACCCGAGTCAGCCCAAGCTGACCTACCTTCCATTCATCATGCTGGCCCTGTCTAGGATTATGCCCGAACATCCCGAATGCAATGCGCACTTCGATGACGAAGCAGGAGTAGTCAGCAGACACGGTGGAGTCCACCTAGGTATTGCGACTCAGACCGATAGAGGTCTGTATGTTCCCGTCGTCAAGCATGTAGAGTCACTCGATATCTGGCAGTCTGCTGCTGAGATGCAGAGAGTCTCGGGAGCGGCGAGGGACGGTAGCGCAAGCCTCGATGATCTCTCAGGCTCCACTTTCACCATCACAAGTCTGGGCAGAGATGGTGGCTTGGGCG
>CAXEUQ010000238.1:0-1908 GCA_963999425.1 uncultured Candidatus Poseidoniales archaeon
CCTCTATGACGTATACGTAATGATGGGGCCCTTACGTATGCCCGCGTAAACTAGGGTACCCTATGATTCATGAGATTCAAACAAATCATTGAGAGAGGGCCGCACACCAGGTTTCCACTCTGCAATCCATAGGCTGAGAAGTATTCCTCCAATCTGTGCGAATAGTCTGAACACATGACCTGTAGGTGAGAGAGAAGCACCGTCCCCCAGCTCTACATCGTAGATCCACATGTACAGATTGGCCGGGTAAAGTGCTACCAGCAGAGCGGCACTTGCATATCCGCCGAGTTTCCTAGTCTTCGGCAGAATCAAACTGATTCCGACTGCTATCTCGACTACTCCGCTTGCTAGGACCCAGAAGGTCGCAGAACCTAGAATCGGAGGGACAATCGGCTCGAACCAACTTGTATCGGTGAAGTGGAGTACTCCAGCATATGTGAAGAATAGACCACCTGCTATGGCGAATAGTCCGCGCAGATTCATGTCATCCACGAGTCCAGATTGAATATGTAGAGTCATGTTCGTTATTCTCATCCGACCCTAATCTCTCAACCACTTCCTCGGACCACTCACTCCTGTCCCACTCTGGGAACTTGACTTCACCACTGCCCGATGTATGTACAGTTGTAACGTGAATCTCATCAACTCTCTCTAGGAACATCTCGTAGACTTGCGCCCCTCCGATGACCCAGCACTCGTCACTGCCTTCGGCATAGGCCAATTCAATTGCCCGGCCGATGTAAAGGGCGGTTTCAGCACCCTCGGCCTGCCAGTTTGTATCGCGTGACATCACGATGTTTACCCGCTCAGGAAGAGGTCTGTATGCATCCGGTAGAGAGTCCCATGTCTTCCTGCCCATGATGACCGAGTTGAAACCGTCTGCCTCAGTCAGTTCCTTGAAGCGAGTCATATCACTCGACAACTTCCACGGCAACTCATTTCCTCTTCCGATGAATCCATCCTCGTCCATTGCCACAATCATTGCCATCTTCATAGGCTCACATCACACAGAGATCGGGGCAGAGATGTGCGGGTGATGGTTGTAATCCACTATCTCGATGCTTTCGTATGAGAAGTCGTCAATCGACCTGACGCTGGGGTCGAGCCTCAAAGTGGGTAATTCAAGTGGTACACGACCAATCTGTTCACGCGCCTGGTCTAGGTGGTTGAGATACAGGTGACAGTCTCCACCAGTCCAGACAAACTCGCCCGGCTCGAGGTTGCAGACCTGAGCCATCATGCAAGTAAGAAGGCTGTATGAGGAGATGTTGAATGGCACTCCTAGGAAGGCATCAGCACTTCTCTGGTAGAGCTGACAAGACAACTTACCGTCGTTGACGTAGAACTGGAAGAATGCATGGCACGGCATCAGTGCCATCTCATCGAGTTCACCCACATTCCATGCCGAGACTATGATGCGCCGGCTGTTCGGGTTGTTCTTGATCAAATCAATGGCATTTTCAATCTGGTCGATGACTGTCCCGTCATCTGCCTCCCACTTTCTCCATTGCTTACCATACACCGGACCTAGGTTACCGTCCTCATCGGCCCACTCATTCCAGATTCTTACCTTGTTCTCCTGGAGGTAACTGACATTGGTGTCTCCCGACAAGAACCAGAGCAACTCATGAATCACACTAGGCCAGTGGACTTTCTTGGTAGTCACAGCGGGAAATCCGTCAGACAAATCGAACCTCATTTGGTGCCCGAAAACAGAGATTGTTCCTGTTCCCGTACGGTCTCCCTTCTGCTCGCCCTCAGCGAGAATCCGACGAAGAAAATCAAGATACTCCTGCATAGGCCTACTGTGCTGTGCGTCGATAGTCCATCAAGGATGCGGCTGAGGTTCCACTAGGGCGCACCCATCAGCCGCATAGTCTCTATCAGTTGGTCAGTGAATCTACGGTA
>CAXEUQ010000239.1:0-1867 GCA_963999425.1 uncultured Candidatus Poseidoniales archaeon
CTCTCGTATACTGATTTAATTTTGCTATCCATAGCACTCACCGGTGGTTGAAGATCCCTACTTTAGGTACCAGCCAATCGCTGGAGCGGCCTTGCCCTTTTGAATGATATCCCATATGAATGTCAATGGAGATTCAAATTAGCTGAATAAAATATCCTCGGAAATTTGGGATACCTTATCCTCAAATCCCGAGACAGTCATCACATAGAAGACTGCTTGGCTAACCTGCCTTTTCCTCAAAGCCTCCGCTAGTGGGGTATGGTCCCTGAACCATCTCGTCCTACCATCGTCGCCGATTATTCTGATATCGACTTGAGACATCCTAGGTTCCGATAGGAGGAGTTTGATGTTCGGTACGTCGATTGCCACGTAGCCAGGCTCCAATCCAGACCTTCTGGCGATTTCATCCTCAAATTCAATTCTCTTCATAGAGTCTGAGGCGAGTAGGGTCAGAAGTTTTACCTCCTCTTCATTCAGATCCTGTTTCCTTTTTGATAAGCATACTTTGAGTAGTTGTCTGTACTTTAATCTTCGAATCATATCTCTAGAAAAATCGCCTGCCTCGTGGAGAACCTGCCATATCTCTGCATCGACTCTTCTCTGCAAGTCGAGTGAATCTGGAATGGAATCTTCGCTTCTCTCCACGGCTCTTGACAGCATAACTTCCGTGACTCTTGTGACTCTGTGGAAATATACCGCACTATACATCAGACCTCTTGCGACTAACATCCCCTCGAGTGCAGGTAGACCTCCCTCTTCGACAGAAATATCTCCTCCGTGGCTTTCTAGGCACATTATGAGTCTTCTATAATCAATCACCCCGTGTTTGACACCGGTAAAGTGCGAATCCCTGAGTAAGTAGTCGATCTGGTCACAATCCACAGGCCCGTGGATGAGATGAGCCATGGTTTTGTCATTCTCTACGAAGTTTGTTCTACCCTCTGTCCAAGATAGAAGATTTCTTTCAGAGCCTTTGGCATCAGGCCCTCTGATTAGGCTGGCAACCTCCTTGGGGTCAATACCATGACTCTCCAGGATCTCTGGTACTGATCTCCTTCCTGGAACTGACTGGCCCTCCCCTGCCCTCAAAACATCATATTCGCCCAGAATTATCCCCTCTGTTATGGACATGTGGTCCATGCCTCCTCTCTCATGCAAAATATGTTCCAGGGTGTGTGAATAAGGTCCGTGACCGACATCATGGAGAAGAGCGGCCACGCCGACGGTTGTCTTCTCAAACTCCCCTAAACCTAGAGAGTCCGCCATCATTCCAGACACGTGAGAAACACCTAGAGAGTGTTCGAAACGAGTGTGATGTGCACCCGGGAACACCAAATGAGCCAGTCCTAATTGCTTGATATGGCTAAGCTTATTCATTTCTGGTGTGGACAGAAGATCCTCTCTGACCCCATCGATTCTGAACTGGCCGTGTATTGCATCATTGATTGTCTTCAAGTCGGCGATATTTGGAGTGTCGCTTAAAACAATATTCGCTGTTTTTGCTATCACTCCATTTGTATCTAATGCAGCTATAACTTCCGATGTATCTCCCGTGATATTTACTGCTGCTGATACCGTTACAGTACCACCTGTTCCAGTTGCAATTGTTGATAACAATGTTGCGGCAACGTTAGTATTTGCTCCATTATTAACAGTTACTGCTCCTGATAGTGCTGCTGCTCCTGGGCCGGTAACTGTTCCTGTTAATGCTTCCGCTAATACCGCTGCAGAAGCAGAGAATGTTTGGTTCGCTGCTGGAATCTGGATACTTGCATTAGTTCCATTATTAATGGTCTGCAATTCTGTTTCCGTTGGTGCGTCAGTAATTGTTACGTTTCCAGTTATTTGTGCATTCGCACTATCTTTA
>CAXEUQ010000240.1:0-1867 GCA_963999425.1 uncultured Candidatus Poseidoniales archaeon
CTGAGCGTTTTCATGCGAGAATCGACCCATTGCAAACTGCTTGTTGAAAGTAGGGGTAGCAGTGTCGGCATCCTCAATCTCGACAATCCACCCGTAGTCGTAAGGGTTAGGATAGTAGCCTAGGTAGTCGGCCAATTCCTGCTGGTCTGAGTGGTAAGGGTAACTGGCATCGTTCCAGTTCTTGGTATCTGCGAAGAACAATTCCTCGGACAGAAGTGGATTACCCCATGGACTGATTGAGCCGAAGCAAAGCACCCATCCGCCGTTCATTCCGCTCAAGTCCTGCATTAGACCTCCCAGAACATCCCATTCCTGTGAGCCAGCATTCCACTGAATCAATAGTTGGCTGACGCCAGCAGGTCGACTCTCCCAAGTCGTATACAGGTAGCCCCTTGTACCTTCAGGATTCAGAGGCACGAAGGCGTTGAAATCCGGCTTTTGACTAGTGAACAGCAACTCACCGTCATCGGCCGCATAGATTCCTCCAGCAACCCCTCCCTCAGACAGAGCATCTCCACTCTGAACGATTACCTGATATTCTCCATGAGAAACTCTGATGCCGTGCCAGATATCCCATTCGCTGCTAGATAGATCCAGTTCTGGAACAACATCGGGAAGAGCATTCCAATCGACTCCGTTGATTACCCCGACGGTGGCATCGTAGTGATCCTCGTCGGGATGCATCGCATTGACGAACAGATTGCCCAGTGAGTTGACATGCAACCCAGTCACCTCTGCACCACTTGGAACCATCATGACTCGAGTCAAATCTGAGGGAGTTCCCTCGACTTCACTCCCTCCTCCTCCGCCAGAGCCTTCCGAGTTCTCTGCTCCCGGTGTGTTCTGCTCGGAGTCGATCCAGTCAGCCGATGTATCAGCATCTGGAATCTTTGAGACTCCGTTAGATGCATCTCCTGTGGTGACGGTGTGAATGATTGTGCCACTGGCGTCCTTCAGGTACAGAGTCTCACCAGCATTGTTGAGGCGAAGCGTTCCGACCTCGTTCTCTGCAACTACGGCATAGCTCCCGGATGCGATTACGTATGATTGGTCTAGATTTGAGAATCCAACCCATGTCGAGGAATCGATTGGATGAACCCAGCCTCCGATGTCTTCGAGGGTCCAGTTCTCCAAGTTCACTCCTGTAGAGCCCGAGTTGTACAACTCTACCCATTCACCGTTCGGGAAGATTCCTTGGTCTGAACCATCCGCGTTGGGCATAAGCTCATTGATACATACTCCTGAGCATGCTGTCGAGCGACTAGTAGCATTATCCGTTCGATTCTCAGTAAGGCCAGACTCCACTGCAGGATACAGTGACATCAGTAAGAGCATGGCCAATGCTAGGGCCGCTGCACTAGCACTCCCACGCTCTCGCATGGTGCACGCCACTACTAATCGGGATTCAACCCTTCGTGCACGCGTGCCCGCAGCCGGCAGAGCCGGCTGGTACCTGACTAATCCTCTTCGTCAGGGCTGTTGGCACCCATTGAACCATACACGACAAGCCCAATTCCGACCACATACAACAGAGCAATTACCATGTGTACATACGATAGAGGAGCCCCCGCATCTCCACCGAAATTAGTCCAACCCATTGGCCCTAGGTTATCGCTCACACTTGCTCGATAATCTTCTGCAGAGTCATCTGGTATATCGCTAAAGGAATGAATCTCAAACACCGGCACAACATCGTTAGAATCGAAATCTGGATTCATCGAACCTGGGCCACGCAAATCTAGGAAGAAGGTAGCGGTTACCTTACCATACATAGGAGCGTTGGTAATTGGCTCTACCTTCATGTCGATGTTCGCACCTAGGTAGACTGGAAGGGCACCAGGCATAACATCCACAAAGGTCGCAGAAC
>CAXEUQ010000241.1:0-1859 GCA_963999425.1 uncultured Candidatus Poseidoniales archaeon
AGCCGAAACCCCGCTCGCCAAATCTCGATATTAGCGCCTCAGCCTTCTTACTTCCTCGCAGGTTGAATGTCTCGTCAGAGGCGAGGACATCTGAGAACAGTCCAACATGGGCAGCTACTCGCTCGGCTACTAACCGGTCCGATGCTGTTGCGAGAAGCAGTTTCCTGCCTCGTGAGTGCTCAGCGGTTATCCAGTCGAGGAAAGCCTCGTGATAATCCAGTTCGCTGGGCTCAAATTCGAGTCTAAGAGCGAGATCCCGCTTCCACTGCGCCCTCTTACCAATAATTTCCTTGAACAGGACTCCGAGAATCATCCACGGCCTTCGTGCAATCACTCGCTTGGCGCTGATTACACTCATGTCCGAGAGGATGAGGGTGCCGTCCATGTCAACGGCGAGGGGCATGTCCGAGACTGCATCACCCATACGCTTCGGTCGAGGGTCGAGTTCAAGGCTTCTTTGACCGATTCAATGAAACCCATCACTACGTCGTGCCCCCGGGGCACGCGCCATGTCAGATGATGAGACACCTTGGAGACCTGCTGCTATGGTGCAGGTTGAGTCTGACGAAGAAGCGCCTCCTGGATTCGCTGCCCTGCGATTCGCCGGAATTGGTATGATGGCTAGGATGATTGAGCCCCAGTCCCTGAACGAGCCCGGCGACTGGGCTTCCTTGGTCGGGGGCCTAGATGCATGGGGAGAAGTTCCCGAACCGAACTCTATCACTTCACTTAGAACGAGTCCAACACCAAGGGGTCTAAACGCAGTGCTGCAAGCCGATTCATTATGGCTGGCAGAATTCCTTCCGTGGGTATCGGATGGCAGAATAAGGGCTAGAGCAAAGGCTGCTCCAGATGGCTCAAGAGTTCCAATCGGAGGATATTCTTACGAAGGTCGTGATGTCGTAATCCTCAGGCCATTCGAGGAACATACCGAAGACTCGGCGACAATCATCTCAAGGGCACTGGAGGCCGATGACGGCGAAGCCGCCGAAGCCGAGTTGCGTAACGCCGGAATGGTGCTCGGCAGATATCACTGCAAGGCAGAGGCGGCTAGACTCACTCCCTCAGACCAGTTGAGGTGGAACGACAGGAACCAATGGCTTGAGGAGACACTCAGAGCTACATTCCTGTGGAGAGCACCTTTCTCGAATGATCAGCCTTGCACACTGAGCCTGATGGATGTCAGGTTCAGAGATGTTTCTGGGGACTCTCTCAGAATCGGAAGACCGCGACTCGCAGATGCTCTGAAGACTCCACAGTGCGAATTCCCTGCTATGCGTGACCTAGCATCTCTGATTCACGACTTGTCTTGTCTGTTATACGAGTCCTCCTCAAATCTGGAACTGATGCCTCTGCGCCTAGCCCTGATTGATGGATGGAAGTCCACAGCTCCTACAGGCTGGACAACTAAGGACGCATTTTACTCACATAGGGGGGGACTTGCAATCTGGGAGTACGAACAATGCCTGATGGATGTCCTTGAGGCGACCTCGAACCAATCCGGCGCCCCTCAGCCAGCCGTGGAAATCCTCCGATATGTCCAATCATACCAGAAGCGGATGTTCGGCAATCGGACAGTCGGAGCCTTGTCTGGCATGGCATTTTTCTTCGGAGCAGTTAGTTTGTTCCGTACATTCCCATGGACACTAGAAGATGTCCTTCTGCCCTGTATTTTCATCGCCGGCAGCGCTTTACTGATGCGGATGTACCGTGGCATGTCACCGCCGCCAGAGCGACCATTCACGATGGTCTAGAGTGAATCGACCCGTACCGTACCGGTGTCATCATGATGGTAGAACAGAGGTACGCCAGTTGGAATCTCAAGTGAGACTATGTCTTCTGGACTTATGTCCTCGATA
>CAXEUQ010000242.1:0-1853 GCA_963999425.1 uncultured Candidatus Poseidoniales archaeon
AGAGTTTCGAGCTGCTACTACGAAAGATGGCTACAGATGAAGGAATCCAGATGATTTGCATAGATGTGGCGAATGGCTACAGGGAGGTCTTTTTGGATTTCGTCAAGCGAGTTCGTTCTGAATTCCCTGACAAAATTCTGATTGCAGGCAATGTCGCCACCAGAGAGATGACTGAGGCTCTGATACTAGCAGGAGCGGACATAGTCAAGGTGGGCATTGGTCCGGGCTCAGTATGCACTACTAGGAAGGTCGCTGGAGTCGGGTACCCTCAACTCTCAGCCATCTCAGAATGCGCTGATGCTGCGCATGGGCTGCTGGGTCATGTGATGGCAGATGGTGGCTGCTCGTCCCCTGGGGATGTTGCCAAGGCATTCGCAGCTGGAGCTGATTTCGTTATGCTTGGCGGTATGCTGGCAGGTCATGATGAGTCAGGGGGGGAGTTAATCGAGAATGGCGACGGCAGGATGTACAAGTCGTTCTACGGAATGTCCTCATCAAAGGCGATGGAATCTCACTATGGCGAGGTCGCCAAGCATAGGGCTCCCGAGGGCAAAGAGGTCAGAGTCCCCTACAGAGGACCTCTAGAAGGGACTATCCAATCGATACTAGGAGGCGTCAGGTCTGCATGCTCGTATGTGGGTGCTAGGAGAATCAAGGATCTTCCGAAGTGTACTACTTTCATCCGCGTTACCCAGACTACTAACGAGGTCTACCAGCGCTTCGATGTTGAGGACTGAGGGCAGCAAGAGCATAGTCATAGCGTGCCTTCTACATTTGGTAGGCCCTGAGCTAGATATCGAATACGACTTGGGCCATCCATCCAGGACCCTCGAAAGATGGGATGTCGGGCTTAACACCGGCTACAACTTCCCCATGACCGACCTGAATTAATGCAACCTCATGCATTGTCACTGCCTTGATTTCCACTTCGCGCTCCACAAGATCAACATCCACCCAAATTACTCTGGCCTCAATGCTCTCATCTTGAATCTGCAATTCAACATCACACAACCACTCTCCTTCTGCCTGAGCGCGGTAAAGAGTCTCCTCAAGCCATCTGACAAGGGCCCTGTCGTAGTCCTGCAGAGGCCTCTCGATAGTCCACACAGATTCGTTGCGAGGCAGTCCTGAGGTGGTGAAGCCTTCAGCGATCTGGATATCCTGCATCCCTAGGGCTGCCTCCCTCATGGCTGCAACGGCATCGTCGCCGAAGGCACGCAGGCCTATGTCAGCGGTAGTGGGCAGAATCCACCTAGACATAATACTCAATGAAACGAAGGGGTATTGGGGAAAAAATAGAGGGTTAGTCGAATTCGCTACAAAGCTCGCCCTGACTCGGGAAGCTAGTCGGGTCCTTCGGATTGGAGTTCCATTTGTTCTCGCACTTGTTGATGTAGCCATCTCCGTCGGAGTCGATATTTGCATCAGCCGGATCGAACGGGTCGAAGCCAAAGTAATACTCCCAACCTGCCCACATACCATCATTGTCCTGATCCTGGTGATAGACCTCTGAACCATCGAGCCAAAGATCACCGTCAGAATCGGGGTCGACTGGATTGGTTCCGTTCTGGAATTCCTCAAAGTTGGTGTAGTTCTCAAGGTCATCGTAGAATCTGTTGCCGTTCTGAGTTGCCGGGTCGATGTGGCATTCGGACTGCTGGGGGTCATTCCATCCAGGGCAATAGCGATTTAGCAAGTGGGTTCGATTGAGTCCATCATCATCGAAGTCCTCTTGGCCGTCATTAATGCCATCGACGTCGGAGTCATCCATCTTGGGGTCCATGGGCCCTCTAGCCCCTACTGCTCCGAGAGTGTTGTTGTCGACCAAGCCTAGGCTCAGAGCGAGTTCGGAA
>CAXEUQ010000243.1:0-1836 GCA_963999425.1 uncultured Candidatus Poseidoniales archaeon
TTACAATCTCGGAGTCTCCGCTACCTTCATCCTCACTAACAGGTTGCTTGACATTAATTCCGGTAATTGCCTGATACGGATTATCAAAGTCCTCATCGATAATTAGGTACAGATTAGGTTGTCCTGCCCTCCATGCCTCCCACTCGAATACACTGTTAACGCTGGAACTCTCTGCGGGCAAATCAATCGTTACCTTTCCGCCTTGAAGTGTAGATAGTGACTCTCTCCACTGAGTCCCATCTACTAACTCATAGAGGCCCACGACTAATTCGCCATCTCGCTTGCCAGGATTCTCCCAGAAAGTCTCGATAATGAGTATCTCACCTACTGTCGGATTCATCGTCGGAGTTACTACGGCTCGGGTGTAAGAGCCTAGGAACTCCATTATTCTCACCGTAACCTGTCGGGGAGCGGTTTCGCTACCCGAACCGATAATCTCGTTGCCGGACTTATCGGTAGAAGTAATCCAGAACCAAATATGGTCTCCGGGTTCAATCTTCATTCCGTTAGCCGGAGTCATATCGATAATGGACTGATAGACATCATCTGTATCACCATCGATAATCATCGACAACTCGCCGGAATCTTCGGTATCGGAGATAGGCGTATTACCTCTAATGTAGATCCAAGAGACTTGTAGAGGTCCATCTGTCATCCCTATCTCGTCGACCATAGTCACCGTTACAGTAACCTCGCCAATCAAGTCGGAGTCGAGAATGGTCAAAGACGAGTCTGGATAATCGGCCAAATTGAACAGGGCCTGTGGGGGCTTGCTGTCAACGACAATTGAAAGTTCAGAGTTGACCTCTGAATATCCAGCCCCTGGGATGTTCAGGACTGATGTAGATACGCTCATCAAAGGATTCAGAGGGACTCTGGAAGGTAGGGTGATGCTCCCCTCGAAGAGACCATCTGAACCTACATCGGATATAGATTCAATCTCCTGAGTCCCGTAAATCACTTCCACTTCGACTTGCAGATTTTCGGGAATGTTGCTAGCAATAACTTGAGATCCTGCGTACACTATTCTTCCCTCAAAGCTGAACTCATCTCCTTGTCTTAGATAGAGCGATTCTCCCACCATGTCCACTACTGGAGGCGTCATGTCTGTGAGAATGTCAGGTATCGCCATCAATCTATTGTCGAGTTGCCAAGATAGTTGAGCAATGTTATTCATGTAAGCCACAGTATTGAGATCATCCTCTATGGATACTCCTGGCTTACAACCCAGTTGTCCGTCTTGCCAAGGATAATCCCATGACAATTCGAAGCCCAAACTCAGCAATATGACTTCGGAATCTACCTGAGCAGATTGTGCACTGAGTGGTGTGACCAAACTGTCGTGAGCAGACCAAAGTGTGCCGGTAGAGGGGTCGTAGGAGAACTCACCTAGATTTGAAGGCCCGTCCCCACACAGCATTACAGTGATGTTGTCCAGAGTCTGTAGTCCATTGGGCTCATTTATCTGCAGAGAGAATACGTGTGGAACTCCAGCGAGTAGATATCCAATCTCATGGTCCAAATCGAATCCCGAGGAGACTAAACTGGTTGGCTCATCGGTAGCGATAACGACGGTAGACCATGCGTTCTCATCTCCTGGTCCGCCCCCTGTGCCTCCATCCTGATACGAGTTGCCTGCCCAATCGGTTCCTTCGATGTACATGTGCAGTAGTCCGTTCGATTCTACCCCTGACACATCTATGCCTGGGAATTGGATTTGTTGTTGGCCAGTGAGTCCGGAAGACAGAGGCATTGGAATAGACAGATATTCGGACTCTTCAGCGACACCATCCATATTCAGGTCGTCAACTCCTTCTCTCCAGTACCTGAGCGTTA
>CAXEUQ010000244.1:0-1835 GCA_963999425.1 uncultured Candidatus Poseidoniales archaeon
TGGACGCCAGGGAGTTCTACAATTCCTTAGTGCCGGGCGCGCTAGGATAGACTACAACCACCCGCTAGCAGGAGTTACCCTGCGCTACAATTACCGAATCACCAAGGTAGTCGAGGACCGCGCTGAGAAGGTCGAGACCCTACTCAGTATGAACACCGGCCGAGACGACTTCGAGGTCGAGTTCGATGGAGATGACTTGACTATCACCACTCCCGAGGCAGTGGCTTACGACCAGAACTGGACGTTCACCAAGTTCAGCCTCGTGCGCACACTCAGAGATCACCTCGGAGTAGGTGTCGTAGTGTTCAGAGAAGTTCACGAGCCTCGTGTGGCTACAGACGAAGAAGAATAATCGCCTAGTGCAACATTCTTCCCTCTCTGCCTATTCGACTGCTCTGCCTCAATGACGACGAAGGGTTACCGAGCGAAGGCTTTGACGTTCCCTATGAGTACCGAGAGGCACCAAACATACAGCGTATTGAAGTCATATCGACATCCCCGCGCACCATGCGAAGTCGCTCCAAGGCTCTGACCGTCCTCGCTATCCTGCTGACCTCCGCACTTACTTCCGGGTGTCTCGGGCTGGCCGCTCAGAGAGAGGTGATGGAGTCTTTACGAGAACCGCCCTCGACTTTCTCCAAGGAGGAGACCTTCGGCTGGGAACACACCTTCGAATCATCTGGTCTTGAGGCGGCCGAACCATTCCAGAGAGAGGAAATAATTCATTTCGACGAGAGCATCACCGAAGTCGTAATCAATTTCAGGGCCCAGTTCCCATGGTCATCGCAGATTGAGGAACTGATAGGCAACGAGACGAACGAGTTCCGATATGTGGAGGTGAGACTGTGGGAACCCGGCGTCAAGGACACAGGTGGCAACCCGTACTGGATAGAGAGGGCCACTGAGGACTATCCTCAGACGGTATTCGTCCTCGGCAATGGTAGTTTCACAGAAGGAAACTGGCTGTTTGAAATTGAGGCCAGAGGGTACGGGATTACCACCCCAATCGAACAACTCTCTTTCCACGACAGCTTCGATGTGTTCCTCACTGTGACGCGCCCGTGCGTACGTTTCGCAGAGATTCACGATACGGGCGAATGCACGTTTCTCAACGATTTGGAGTGAGCTTCGCCCTACAGGGCGATGCGTAGCGCTTATCAGTCAATGGCAGGTCGCCGCGACGCTGAGGATTCAACTTGGATGAGAGTCTAGCCCCCCTGGTTCCGCTCGATGTGTACGAGCAGCATGCAGTCCACATAGGAACCAACCAGAAGTCCGCGGACATGCGCAAGTTCCTCGACACTATGCGCCAAGACGGCGGTGGCCTGCATCTGATTGACGTCCATCAGACTGATTCACGCATCAGGACTGTAGCCAAGTTCCTGTCGAACTACGACCCCGAGAGGATACTCGTAGTAAGTGCCCGCCAGTACGGTCAGCGCCCGGCTCGCAAGTTCGCCGAATGCATCGGTGCCATGCGAATCGTCGGGCGCTTCATCCCCGGTACCCTGACCAATCCCCGCCTCAGAACCTACATCGAGCCCGAGGTAATTCTGGTGACCGATCCGGCCGCCGATTCTCAAGCTCTCTCCGAGGCAGTCAGCTCGGGTCTGCCGGTAGTAGGCATCTGCGATGCCAACAACCGTCTGAGAAATGTCGATCTAGTTCTTCCTGCTAACAATAAGGGACGACGTTCACTGGCTCTCGTTTATTGGCTGCTCGGACGCGAGATTCTCAAGAACAGAGGCGTACTAACCGACGCTGACTGGGAACGCTCTCAGAGCGTCGATGATTGGGAATCCACCTTCTGAGTCGCGACGGACTCATAGGTTCCA
>CAXEUQ010000245.1:0-1823 GCA_963999425.1 uncultured Candidatus Poseidoniales archaeon
ATGGACCCTGTTCAGCTCAAAGATTGGTTATCTCTTGATTTACCATTCAGAACCGACTCCGAACAGGACCATGCAATTCACGCGATTCGTAGAGACCTCGCAGATGGTAAGCCCCGAATGAAAATGTGGATGCGTAAGATGAAGTCATCACTAAGGGGTCTGCGAGGTGAGGCTGCTCTTCTCGAAGGAGTTCTCCTTGCGGCCAACTCGAACGATCAGGCATTGCAGGTATTCGAGGGTATTGAAGGTGGCCAGTTAGGAGAAGTTGCATTGCAGCATGCACGATTGATTAGGATTCGATCTGGTGAGATGACCGAGTGGAGGATTTGTGCTCTGGGCGAGGGCGAAGATGGTCTGTCTACAGCAATGCGAGTTGCCGCTTGGAGAGAATCTGAGCATTCTGGAGAAGATTTGAGCGCTGATGAGTTGTTGAGAGGTTCGAGTGTTCTCGCCGAGATTGGAGAGGTTTTGCCCAATGCAATGAGTTGGCAGTTGGCCGAAAAACTCGTCTCTGAAAATAGATTTTCTGAGGCTGTGGGTATTATCGAAGAAGTAGAAATAGAAAATTCTGAACATATTTCGACTGCGCTAAAGCTACTATCTTCAAGTCAATCTGATTCAATTTCTCAAGCAATTCTGTCATCTATCCCCGAGATGGATGAAGAGGCTGTAGTCTCAATAATCAACGGAGAGGGGGTACCAATTGATACAAGGGCAGAGGCTGCAAGAGAGTTGCTGAATAGAGATTCAATTCGGCATACAGATGTGGTTCTCAACACGTTCGTAGAGGCAGCGGACATAGACGGTATGCTGGCGGTATTCGAGGAATCGCCTTCACTCGCAGAGGTTTATCCTCAACGAGTTCTACTTTGTTGGCACTTGTTTTCCGGGGGCGATATTGCCGACAAGAGCAATCTAACTAGATTCAGGAAGGTCGCTCTTTCATCGATAGAGGGATCCACCAAAGACTCTCATCTGAGCGATACCTCAATCGCATTGATTTCTCTACTAGATGGTTTGGCGCAAGAAGTTGAGTCGATTCATGAGAAATTGGACTCTGATGGTTTGCGCTCATTGAATGAGGTCAGGAGGGCCTTATCTGTCGAAGGTGATCGTGTAGTACGAGAAACCAGTATCAATAATCTAAGTGAGTCTGTAAGCAAAGCAAGCCTGTCAACTCTGGAGAGGCGTCTGTTTGAGGCCCTGATTGTTTCCTTACAGTTAAACAGGTCAGCCATGGATTTGCAAATAGGTACTGCTGAGAGAATTGAGGAGGCGATTCAATCACTAAGCGGTCTATCATGGCACAATGGCGTGACGATGAAGACTGTCGGGACAGTTACGGACTTAGTAGTGGAGTACAACATCGGCGTCCCGTCTCTAGAGGACTGGTACAGACAGCACGCGAAGGCGTCGCCAGAACTGCAGGTTGTTCGTGCAGCGATACTGCGAGAGAAAGGCGATCGTCTGAACGCTGCTAGGGCATACAAGGATGCTGCGGGCAAACTGAGTGATGATTTCGAGAAATCGTCGTTAATCATGCGCAAGGCATTGATTGAGTTCGCTCATTCCGCTGGGTGGAAGGAAGCAGTCTCAATCATTGACTCTAACCCGGCTCTTGCAAGTACGGTGACTAGTCGGTTCAAACTGTATCTGAGAACCGGTGCTCATCACGATGCTGAGAGAAGAGCGCAAGCCAGTTCTGAATTGCTTGCTTTTGCAGCCGACCAAAGTGGAACGAATGGCGATGCTGCAGCTTCTATTGCAGAAAGTAGAGAGGCCGTACTAGAGAGTTTACTGAGATACCCAGAAGAGCATGGTCT
>CAXEUQ010000246.1:0-1811 GCA_963999425.1 uncultured Candidatus Poseidoniales archaeon
TCATTGCGCTGGTGCTGGCAGGCCTGATGCTCACAGGCATTGGTCTGGCGACGATACTGGTGTTAGCTGCCTATGGTGCTGTGTACAACACAATTGGCCTCATTGCGCCCAAGTACGGCGTGTACTTCTGCATAATACTCGGAATCTGGGAGTTCATCATGGGATTGTTCACGATGACCCTTCCGTCCTCGAATGTACCGATGCTGTCGGTCTCGCATTGGGCCTTGCAGTTGATAGACGCTGTTGTACTGTTGACCTGGCCGGATACTCTTCAGTACACTCAGATTGCAAACGCGTTCGGGGTCGATTCTGGATTGCCTTTCTTCTGGCAACCGCCGGTTCACACTCTGGGTACTCAGAACCCGGCCGTGGCTTTGCTGGTCAGTTGCACGGTACTAATTTTGATTACACTAATGATGATGGCCATCGGGCAATCCAGTTTCAAGAATCGCGAAATCATGTGAGGCTTCTGCATGGGGGAAATGGAGAAGTTCGTAGGCGACCTCTCACTGCTGTGGAGGCTCGATGTGATGCCTCCTATCCCGAGGCTGTCTTGGTGGTGGTACTGGGTAATCATGTTCGTACCAGACCCAAAAGACCCCAGACGATCACGCCAGTTGATGATTCTGTGGTCGACCAAGGAGACGCCTGCAATCAGGGTCAATGGACACTGGTGGAAGCCCGGTTCTAGAATGTCAATCGATGAGTACGGAGGCCATGTTATTCCTGGCATGGTCTGTGCATGGTGGTATGATGGTGAGAAAATGTTCGAGCCCCTAGTGATTCGAGAATGCAGAATGGCTCTGGTCAACGACAAGCACCCGCTTTGGCCAGCAGAAGGGTCCGGAGAGGGTACAGGAGCAATCGTCCCGATTCTAGACGAGGACTTCTCGCTCGGTATGAGGCCGGGGAACAAGGGATTCTGGCTCTGTCTGACCAGCGATGAGGAAGCCCGCAAAGAAGGCGCTCCGACCTCGTTCGAGGCGGAACTAACTCCTTGGTGGGGGCCACCAAGTACCCTGACCTACAGGAATAACGTGTATGGTCTCGGCATGGGATATGATATTCTGAGACTGCAGGGATCCAAACTCAAACTAACGGTGGACGGAGAGGAGTTTGAGGGCTCAGCATACTTCCAGAAGGTTTCCGTCCAAGCTCCGTCCTTCCCTTGGTTCTGGGGAATGCTCCATTTCGATGACGGCTCCTACATCGACTGGTTTAGACCGCACATCACTCCGGGTATGTTCTCGATGGACGACAAGCCATGGCGTCGCCGGGACTTCTTCCGAACCCCTGCTATAGGGACAGGAATCTTCCACGACGCTAGGCGAGGCAGGACTGAGAACTTCAAGCGATGTGAGGTAGAGGTATTAGAGCCCGATGAAGGAGACCAGTTCTTGGATAATCACGGAAATCCACTTCCTATGTTCAAAGTCAGAATCTGGAACGGTCGCACGCAGATATCAATCGAAGTCAGAGCGGTCAGCAGGGCCCGCTGGACCTTTGACCAGCCCACGCGCGCGGGTATGATTAGCCACCTGACCTACAACGAGTACCCACTGGAGGTCCTCAGGATATCGATACTCGATGAGAAGGGACTGAGGACGGCCGATGACTACGGGTGGATGGTCGGGAACGCCGAGCACACGTGGGGCATTCTACATTAGCGCGCCGCACCGTTCTTAACCATCGGCCTACCAAGTCTGAACCGAGGCGATGAGATGAGCGACGAAGACATGGTTACTAAGGCGGCACAGCATATCATGCAAGGAGATTTCATGGGGGCCATGAGTCTCTTTGAGGCACATGCC
>CAXEUQ010000247.1:0-1810 GCA_963999425.1 uncultured Candidatus Poseidoniales archaeon
ACCTCCCGGTTATCAGCCGGGTGCTCCAGCCAAACTAAGCTACGCGCCCTTGAGCAGGCATGCGAGAAGCAAATCCGATTTCAAGATGTTCCCTGTGAACTATTCACTCTTCTTCGACGTCCTCGCCATTCAACTTCAGATAACTGGGCAAGGTGACCAACCTCTGCATCGAGCAGCGCAGGATTATCTCATCCAGTCGCGCTGTAGTCCTGGCTAACTGCGCAACTGGTACCACGATGGTTTCGGGCAGCTGGTGCTTGGCCCTGACAATGTAGTGTGGTTGGAGAACGACCCCCTTGTACGTGCGCTTTATTTTCACTAGGTCGATAACGTTGCCCAGATCCATTCCGTCGTTGTCCAGAACAGCTCTGTCGAGCAGTTCGTCCGGAGCGTACAACTTCTCATCGATTCTGACGGTGTTCCTCCAACGTCGCTGCAACTCGCGCATCGACTTGGACAGTTTCACACCACCATCAGATCTGATGCTGTGCACCAACTCCTTCGATAGCGGAGCGAACTCCGCTGGCTTTCTCATGTATTGTTCTGCTACCTCACCTTCGACCTTGATTCGCATCGATTGCACGAGCTCGTCGCGCGGATGGAATCGCTCGCCAGTGATCACACCGACATGGGTGTCGCCGACGTAGACATCCCTCTGCAATAGTTCCTGTATTCTGTATTCATCGCTCATTCAAATCCCCCCCCGTTGGGAGGAGAAGTGCATCCCCCAAGCATTTCTCCTGTCGCCAAGAAGGTTGTTTAGCACTTATACTATACGATAACAAAGACCGATAATCCAATTAGAAATTTCAATCAATAATGAAAATTCCAATTAGAAAACTAAAATCAGTTTGATTAATTGAGTGATTATCAGAAATCCAGTTTCTACCAATTCTGGATTGTTTTCGAAGATTCAGAACAGGATTGCAGACGAATGTTGATGTGTATGTCCGCGTTGGCTTCGTCGATGGGGGATTGGTTGGCGACTCTGGGGTCTATTCGAAACGCGACCGGAGAGCCGAGAACGGTCGGAATCTCAGATAGCGCAATCAGCGACTTCCTGGAGTCAGACCCTACTCTCAGCCGCGCTATCGAGGAAGCAGCAGTTATGTTCGAGCGCCTAGCAATCGACCACTCCGAGCAGTTGGGGCTCGACGAGACCAGTCTGGTAGAGCATCTACAGTCAGATTTCGTCAACTTCTACTCTGCACCTACCGTCAACCCGTACGTCGCTTTGGCCGCCAGAGGGCCATGGATCGTAACCTCTCATGGTGCCGTACTCCACGACAATGGCGGATACGGCATGCTAGGTATGGGTCACGGGCCAGATGATGTGTTGCATTCGATGAAGCAGAATTGGGTCATGGCCAATGTCATGACTCCTTCATTCAGTCAGAAGAGACTAGCTGACAGGCTCAGGAAAGAGGTAGGCCACACTAGAGGAAGGTGTCCATTCTCGCGATTCGTCTGTCTAAACAGCGGCTCGGAGTCAGTCACAGTCTCGATGAGAATCGCGGATGCAAATACTCAGGTGATTACCGGACCTGGAGGACGACATGAAGGCAAGCCGACCAAGTTGGTCGCTCTGACCGATGCTTTCCATGGCCGAACTCAGAGGCCAGCAATGATTTCCGACTCGTGCAGCGAGTCGTATGAGAAAAACCTCGCAACCTTCCGAGAGCGTGACAATGTGATTTTCACCCCCTCCAACGACGTTGACTCACTCAAAGCAGTCTTCGCACGCGCAGATGCTGAAGGCTTCTTCATCGAACTGATGGCAATGGAGCCAGTGATGGGTGAAGGAAACCCC
>CAXEUQ010000248.1:0-1804 GCA_963999425.1 uncultured Candidatus Poseidoniales archaeon
GTCATCCAGACATTCAAGAAGCACTGCGTGTGCTTCGTCAAGTCTGCTCTCCAATACAGTGTGAAGAGCCTTTATCCCGTCTCCTCTGACAGCGAAAGAACCACCCTTTCCACGAGGAATCTGAATACTGGATGCTTCGCCTCTAGCAAGCGGAATCACCTCATGCTTCGGAATCCTCTGCCAAGCTCCCTCTGCGGGTAGCAGACCTTGGACATTGACGTCCACTGAAGCAGTCGAATAACCAATATTCTTCCAGGTCCGTGGGTCTCTGGCAACGTATCTCCTAGCCATCGGTTTCGGCCCCCGATAGCGCCTTGTCTCTTGAATCAGTTGCCAAATTGCTAATCACACAGGGATAAGCATCAAGCATATCAGAGCAATCACAGTATGAAAGACATGGCCGAAGAACACTCGCTGGAAGTCGGCCGCCTGCTGTATTCGGCATTGTACGATGCCCCTCATCAGTCTGCTACTAGAGACGACCTCTCCAGAGTATGGTCGCTAGAGTTGCAGTGGTTCACACCCGAACAGTCCGATTCCATAATCAATCATCTCTGCTCTTCGAACTGGTTGGTCGTTGATTCTACAATGCTCTCACCGGCCCCGAGTCTGACTTTATCGAGACCGCCCCTTGGGTGGAGGCCGATAGCCAACAACATTCTGTCTTTGCCAAAATTGGCACTGCAAGAAAAGCCCGCCGAACCACTCGCTGACCCTGTTCAGATAGCAAGACCGACCAAGCCTAGGATTACCGATCCGGAGGGCAGCGACTTACCGCCAGACAGAGCAGAGGGCTCAATCCCAGCACTGATAGGAATCATCTCAGATGGATCGGGCTTGCAGAGCAAGGAGGTGCTTCGTCGAGCCCAACGTAAACGAAGAGCACTGGGTCCAGTCACACTTTGGATGGCTTTAGCACTAGTAGCCAGAGAACAAGGTCTTGACATGAACGAGGTCGTTTCTGCAATTGACCCTGAATCGGGCTAAAACCCATTGCCACTACGGAATTCAGCGGCGAGGAGGCCCGGAAGCACGAGCAGAGCCATCACGAGAGAGAACAGAACCGAGATAGAGCTGACTACGCCGAAGTCCTGAATAACCGGAATCGGAGAAAGCAGGAGGACCATGAATCCGCATATTGTAGTGCCGGCGGAGAGCAGCAAAGCGGTACCCGTGGTAGAGTACATGTCTCGCATGGCCTCCCATGTCCTCATCCCGGAGTTACGATTCGCCTCAATCCTCCGCCAAACATGGATGGAATAGTCGATTCCCAAGCCAATGGTCAGAGCGGTGATCATGATGGTCAGGACGTTCCAATTGATTCCTAGCATAGCCATCGCTCCGACCACCCATGCGCCGGCAAGACCGACTGGTAGAATCACAACCAGTGACTGGCCAAGTCGGCGAGTCAGCAGCACCAGAACCAACATCGACACAAATAGGCTGATTGCTGTCGACTCGACCTGAGATAGAACCAGTCCCGAAAGTACATTGTTGAGGACAATAACATCGCCTGTGATATGCACTTGACCTTCAACCAGGCCATCCTCCTCAAGCAATTGTGCCTGTTTTGCGAACACGTCAGAGACCTCCTGAGCCTCTTCGCTATTGCTGACTAGCACATCCACCCTCATTCTCAGATACTTGATTGCAGAACCGTCTTCGGTCAGAGCGACATGCATACTCACTCTCTGTGACCATGAGTCACCTCTCAACGGGTCTCCAATGCTTTCATTGCCCAACAGAGAAGAAACGGCCGCTGAGACATCTCCGTCAGAGAAATCACCAGTAGGGCCAAGTCGGC
>CAXEUQ010000249.1:0-1793 GCA_963999425.1 uncultured Candidatus Poseidoniales archaeon
GCACTACGCACTGGGACCTAAACCCAGCCCCTTTGACCACTCGGGTACCCCTGCTCTTTACCGCGCGGGGGATTTTACATCAATAAGGCAACGCCTCAGTTGGTCACCCCCCATAGGGTCATAACGGGCAGGTCGGGCCGATTGTTCTGAATGGCACGGATAGGAGTAGTTGGTCTGGGCAACTGGGGGACAGCCCTCGGATACATCTGGTGCGAGGATGGTCACAATGTGCTTGGCTGGACTATCGAACAGGAAGTCTACGAGACCATGATGACAGATAGCGAGAACAGCAAGTACCTGCCTGGATACCCAATTCCCAAGATGCAGGTGACTATGGAGCTCTCTGACATAACCTCAGAGTGTGAAATAGTCGTGCTCGCATTGCCAAGTGGAGTGATTCTGTCTGTGGTGGACGACCTAATCCCTCACCTCCGGCCCTCGCACGTTCTGATTGATCTAGCCAAAGGTCTCGCTCCTTCTGAGGAAGGCGGCTCGGGCATGATTTCAGACGCCATCGAAAGGAGACTGAAGGACGCTGGCAAGTCTAACCCCGTCGTAGTGATGACCGGCCCGACCATCGCTCCTGAGGTCGCTAGAGGGGTGATGACAACGGCTCTGGTAGCCTGCCATGACCGCAGTGTGGCAGACAGGATTGCCGAGCGTCTGTCAACTGGTAATCTGATTCTCAAGGCCGCAGATGATCCGATGGGTGCAGAACTCTGGGGTGCGTTCAAGAACACGGTCGCCCTTGCTTGCGGGCTTGTCGATGGTCTACACCCTGAAGGCGGTGACAACCTCAAGGCCGCTCTGGTCCTATCTGGATTCAGTGAGGGAATCATGCTGCTCGAAGCTATGGGGGCTGAGGCGGGAACTGCATTTGGTCCGGCCGGAATCGGTGATTTGTACGTGACTTCGACCAGTCCGCGCAGCAGAAATCGAACTCTGGGTGAGAAGTTGGGTTCGGGTCTCTCACTAGAGGAGTCACAAGGTGAGATGCACATGGTCGCTGAAGGAGTTCGTGCATGCAGGATGTTCAACAATAGAGCCCGCAGAATGGGAGTCGAAGTCCCATTCATCGCCGCCCTTGAGGGACTTCTAGATGGTGAGTTGACGGTGGAAGACGCAGTCCGCGCGATGGTTGACTCATACGAAGGCTGATTTCGGCAAGGATTGATTGCCCAGTTGCACTCTCGGAGGTTGAAGCAGATGGCGTTTGAGGACCTCACCGAGTTTGAGTTGCGTCTGTTGAAGTGGATTTCAGCTTCCGACTTCGTAGAGGTACCATGGTCTACCAAGCGGGCTGCTGAAGCGTTCAAGGTCGAAGAGAGAGAGGTCTACGAGGCGCTGGCCTCTCTGACTGCCAAAGTTAGAGATAACATTCACATCTACTATGATGAAGGTTCGATACGGATTGTCGCTGACGACTCACTACCGTCTTAGAAATTCAGGGATAATTACCCCCAACCAAGAAGGTCTATTCACATTGTCTTCTTCATTGAAGAATGATCGTGCATATATCGAGATGAAGTCAATAATTAGAACAGTAATGAAGATGATTATTAGATATGCCATAACTTTGTCATACTGCAAGAATTTTAGATACAGATTGATGTAATATCCAATTCCTCCAGCCCCTACGATTCCGATTACTGTACCGTGTCTTACATTGTACTCAAACATAAAAATCGCTTGAGAAATCAGATGATTTGCAGATTCTGGGATCACCACTCCAAACGATTTCTCAAATTTCGATAAACCCATTGAATTCGCAGAATCGAGCGGGGCTTTATCCA
>CAXEUQ010000250.1:0-1789 GCA_963999425.1 uncultured Candidatus Poseidoniales archaeon
GCTTGAACAGGTGCCCCAGTGAGACGCTAGTCCAGAACTCGCCTACACTGCCAGCCACACGATACGCGTAGTCATCCAATTCCGAATCGTCCTGAAGTGAGACCATATTGCCTGAATCGGCATCAGAAAATCTCTCCAAATCCAGCGTCTGTCCGCTGATGATTATCTCTAGACAACGCCTGATTCGCTCTTGATCTTCGTCAGAGAATCTACCTAGGCATGCCACTGACGACTCGACCACTTCTAGCAAGCGCCCCTCAGCCGGATTTCGCTGTATTGCGGCCAACTCGCTGAGGTCAGGAAGACTCTCTTCAGTGCCCTGTACATAACCGCCATACTGCTTGAGCAAAGCCAGTCTGTCAGAGGTAGAACCTTTCTCGGAGTCTGCGATTGTGTCTGATGTTCTGGCCAGTAGATAGAGAAGACCAACCTGAGAACGGATCTTTGAGGGTAGTTTACCTAGGCTGAGAAAGAATGATCTCGAGGTACCCTCGAGTATCTCATCCAACTCCGGGTCGAGTAACTTGGCCATGCTTCCCCCGTGTCGGCTCAGCCGACACCTCATCTAAGACTCTCGCAGCCCGGCTTCGATTAGAACCCGTAGCAAGACCTCTCCAATTTTGGAAGGATCCCTAGCGATGTGAATGCCTGCTGCTTCAAAGGCTGCGAACTTCTCCTCTGCAGTACCCTTGCCCCCTGAGATGATGGCTCCTGCGTGCCCCATCCTCTTTCCAGGAGGGGCTGTTGCTCCCGCCACGAATCCGACAATCGGCTTGCTGAAGTTGTCTGCGACCCAAGCCGCTGCATCCTCCTCGGCAGTACCTCCAATCTCACCAATCATCACTACAGCCTCGGTCTCAGGGTCCTCCTCAAAGGCGGCAAGGCAGTCGATGAATCCGGTTCCGCTGACAGGATCGCCTCCAATGCCTATGCATGTCGTCTGACCCTCTCCCACACTCATAGTCTGGGCCACCGCCTCATACGTGAGAGTGCCAGACTTCGAGATGATTCCGATTCTACCCTTGGCGTGGATATATCCGGGCATGATTCCGACCTTGCAGCCACCTTCTTTTCCCGGGGTTATGATTCCCGGGCAATTGGGTCCAATCAGTCTGATTCCCGGCATATCCGAGATATGTCCGACGCATCGAACCATGTCGAGCGTAGGGATTCCCTCTGTGATGCAGACAATAAGTCCCTCTCCCTTGATTTCATTGAATGCATCAGCAGCTTCGATAATTGCAGCGGCTGCGAACCTAGCCGGGACGTAGATTACGCTGACATCGGCATCGGTTTGGGACACGGCTTGCGACATGCCATCGAAAACAGGGACATCTCGACCGGGTAACTCGACCACTTGGCCGCCCTTACCCGGTGTGACTCCGCCAACGACGTCGGTTCCGTACTCTACCATCCGAGTGGCGTGGAATGTGCCCTGACTCCCTGTTATGCCCTGAACTAGGACCTTACTCGCCTCGTTAATCCAGATGCTCAAGCACTCACCTCCTCTATTGCATCGACAATCGCTTCAGCGCCCTCGGCGAGTGTGCCCACAGTCGTGACTTCCAGAGAACTCTGCTCTAGTACGGATCGTCCTTCGACGTGATTGGTGCCCGAGAACCTGACCACCAGAGGGACAGACAGCCCGACTTCTCGGGATGCATCTATAATGCTTCGAGCAACCATATCGCAGCGGATGATTCCGCCGAATATGTTCACGAGAATGCCCTCGACATTCGGGTCCTCGAGGATGATTCCGAAAGCGGTGGTAATCGACTCCTTGTTGGCC
>CAXEUQ010000251.1:0-1750 GCA_963999425.1 uncultured Candidatus Poseidoniales archaeon
ACACGTGAAGCAGGAGCACGTATTCTCGCAAGCGAACTATCAGGATCATCACTTGATGCCACACCAATGCATGAGAGTGTGCACATTCACACAAATGGAATCTCATTAGATGGACTGGATGTATTCACAGGCCGTATTGATGATACAGAATTTATCCGAATCGATCGAGAAGGTCTTGAATCCATAATTACTCCACTTCCAAGTGGAGTATCTATCGCTAACGCTCGATTCACCGATGGTGGATTAGATATCCACCTCAAGTGACTTCGATTAGCGCCCAGGTATTTCCTCGATGCTCTGAATCTCACTCACTACATTTGCCAATGCCTGTTGTGCAGTGGCGGTGTGCTGTTCTCCCATTTCATGGGATGAATAGCGAGCTTCTTCAAAGACAGCGTCAAGAGCCTCCAGAGCAGATTCTCGTATGGGTAAAGCTTGCCGGATAGCAACTTCAAACTCACGAACCGTCTCAAAGTCACGACGCAAGAAACCACTCTGCATCAATACCAGACAGAGGTCTTCATAGCAGTTGAAAATTGCTTCACGAATCGAGTCGCCTGCTGCCAATAACTCCGCAGTGTAAGAGAATATGTCCTGCATCTCTTCTAGAGCAGTCTTACGATTCCTTAGACGATAACCAACTACTGAAGCACTGATTAGTAGAAGAACGATGAGAGCAATAGAGGTGGTTGACAGACCCGAGGATACCTCTTCTAACTGCTCATACTGTAAGTCGACTCTTAGATTGAGTAAATCGCCTCTGTCATTAGGTGCAATGACGTCAGAGGTACTATCCAATGTGATGTTGAACTGACCCCAATGTGCTTGATCTGAGAATGGCGGTAATGGGTCTTGGCTGACAAAGGAATACTCGAAGATGCCAAACTCATCCGTGAGTTTACCAAACTGTGTCAACTGAGATGATTGGTTAGACAAGATAGCTGAAATCGAAATATTGGCTAACGGTAAACCGTTATCATCAGCCACGACTCGAACAAAACCAATAATCTCCCTTGAATCTAATGCAACAATAACAGAATCAGCGGAGAATGAGGCCGGAATCATCAGGAATGCGTCAATGCCGATTTCTTCACCAGAATTGAACCAACGGACATCATCTTGCGCGACTTGAATATCGAACTGAAGATCTGCCTGCATAGGAGCCCTTCCAACCATTGAGATTGTGAACTGGCCAGTTGCATTATCCCATGAGACAATAGCAGTAGTCTCAGGGGAATCCTCCCATAAGAGAACTAGAGAAGCCCCAGATACGACATTACCTGTTCCGCCCACCTCTAGTATACGACCTGTAATCTCAATCGGATGGGACGCATTTGAACGAATATTATTGTCAGATACGCCAAGTATTTCGACAATGATGTCTGCCCAAGTGTATGCAGTAACCTCTGCATCATCACCAATAAACTGGTCATTACCCTCGTAACTCACACGAATCGTGTGTGCCCCACGATCAGAAGAGAACTCAACAGGGATCTCTACACTAAACCTCCCATTTGCACCGGTAAGTGCGGTTGTAATCTGCTGTCCATCAACCTCGATAATTACTGTCGCGCCCTCGATTGGGATCTGAGGACTCGTGTCCCCATCTACGAGCGAACCAGAGAGATTCCAAGTATCTCCACGAGTGGCGAATCCACCGTTATCGAGATTAACTCCTGTGAAGATCGCATTGTGCTTGATGGTAATCGATGTATTTGCATCCCCTCCTAGATAGTAACCCTGTGGCTCT
>CAXEUQ010000252.1:0-1718 GCA_963999425.1 uncultured Candidatus Poseidoniales archaeon
CAAACTCCTCCTTCACACGCTCGACCTCGGGCGTAGTGGGAACGTACCTACTAACACCGAGTTCACGTCGAATCATATCCCCGATTAGCACACCGAGGGCCTGAGCTGTCCCTCCGGCTGCTCTGATTGGTCCGGCGTAGTCGATTGAGAGAAACTCGGACCCATCGGCGTTGTTCATTATCCGGACTCCGCCTATTCCCTCCAGTGGCGCCACCAGAACTGCCTCAGTCAGAACCGCCAAACCGACTCTGAGGCCGGAATCTATCGCTTTGGCGATATCACCTGTACGAGCATGCATCCTCTTTGCGACGTCCAGAGCGATCTCAATTGCTGCAGTCTCTCTGTCAGAGGCCTTTAGCAAGTCGCGCAGTCCATCCTCGATACTCATGCCGTCGAGATACTCCTCGAGCAGACGCTCAGTCCTGCTGGCGAGGTCCGCAGTTCTCGGAATCTCGACCTCGTCAGAGAAGTCCAGACCCTTCGCCTTGGCCTGTCCGGCTAATTGGTAGACCTCATCCGCCTGGACATCCAATCGCTTCTGGTAGGCATCGCGCTCACTATCCATACGAGCCCGGTCGTAGACTGCGAGATGCCCCTTCTCCATCCTAATCACTACACGCTCCGCTGCGGAACATCCTCACACCGGCGTTGGCCGTCCAAGAACATTCACTGCAAGGCGCCCGTAGAATCATCCTCTCAGGGCGAACCTTCATCCGACCCCTGCCGAGCCGAGGAGGTCGATGGCAACGATGGGTGCAGAGGAGGCGAGGGCACGACTGGTCGATTGCGTTAGAGAACTGGCCTACCTTCATTCTCCTGATAATCCATTCACTTTGACAAGTGGACGAATCAGCCCGCACTTCTTTGACATGAAGCCTGTAATGATGAATCCGGACTGCGCTCATCTGCTCGGAGTTCTGATTCATCACGAGGTCGAACAGATTGGAGGAGTCGACGCGGTCGGCGGCCTTGAGCTAGGTGCGATTCCGCTCACGGGAATCGCTATCGCCAAGGCTGGAAAAGGCTCGCAGATGCGTGGTTTCATGGTTCGCAAGGAGCCGAAGGGACGCGGCGGAAGGAAGACAGGTAACCCGCCTGGGATCGAAGGATCTAGCCTGTTTGAGGGTGACAGGGTTGTGCTGCTTGAGGACGTGACGACCACAGGAGGCTCCGCGCTCAAAGCGGCAGCAAGACTGACCGAGATGGGCTGCGAGGTAGCCGCATGCATCACTATTCTAGATCGCGAGGAAGGAGGGGCTCAGGCCTTCGCTGAAGCAGGGGTCGACCTGAGACCGCTGATTGTTAGGTCTGATGTCACGGGTGAGTGAATGAGCGAGCACGTCATCGACTCGAGCGAGCCCTATCATCCCGAGAAACTCGACAAGAAGGAATATGTCGGAGCGGCTGCTTACTTCGAGATGGACCTCAGGACCGGAGTCATCCTCGAAGTCGAGGACTTCCCCGAGATGCGCAAACCATCTTACAAGATTCACGTTGACTTCGGCCCAGTAATCGGGAAGTTGTGGAGTTCAGCCCAGATTACCAACTACTCAAGAGCGCAACTGATTGGACGCACAGTGGTGGGTGCGGTCAACCTCGGTGATAAGACGCTTCCAACCGGGTTCGTCTCCCAGTTCCTCGTCCTCGGCTCACTGGACCCAGATGGAACAGTCAGACTACTGGAGCTGCCAGAAGGAGTGTTACCGGGCTCAATGGTA
>CAXEUQ010000253.1:0-1705 GCA_963999425.1 uncultured Candidatus Poseidoniales archaeon
GACAAGCGAAGAGTCCCCCCGTTGGGTTTCAGTCGCATTCCTTCTAACCTCGATGGTCGTATCAAGGGTTATTTTCCGAGCAATAAAGAAGAGCTGGCCGGATTTGTTCTCATAGGGACTCGCCGAGTCTCCGCATTATCGTTGTAGCCGACTCAATGCTTTCGATAGTCTCTACACTCTTACCTGCGGACCAGATATCGGATGATTTGGACCTTCGTGACATATTCTTCCAACGCCTGAATGACATATTGTTCAACAACCACCTAATCCTATGTCTTAGCCTCCCTGATAGAAGGGTACGGACTAGCCATGAGTTATCTCTGCGGTAGCTCTTTGTCTTGATTACCGACACCGGGATCCCCGTAAGCTTCGTCGTCCAATCTATGTCCTCCTCAGTTGCTGAAACTATGGCCTGCTTGTATTCTACTGGCATCGAGCACTCATCAGTTGCAATGAATCTGGTTCCCATCTGAACTCCGTCGTATCCTACTCCGAGGGCTGCACTCAATTCCTTCTCACTTCCTACCCCCCCTGCACAAATCAGTGGCAGTCCGAGGTCCGAGAGATTTGAGTACATTTCTTCCATACTATCAGGCCCCAGATGGCCCCCTGCTCTGTCATTCACGCAAATTAGACCGTCTACACCACACTCTATCCCCTTCTCGGCGTGCAGCCTAGTAGTGACATCATGATACACGAAACCCCCTCTTGAGTGGACCTTCTCGCAGACCCAGTCTGGTTTACCAAGTGAGGTCACAAAGAATCTGATTCCCTCGTCTAATGCGATGTCAATCCACTGGGACATCCGCTGCAGGTACTTTTCATTGCCCTTTTCAATCAGGGCATTGAATCCAATTGGCTTGTCGGTTTTAGACCTAATATGGCGTATTCCGTCTATCAGGCCCTGATTAAGATCTGGCTTATCGAAGCCGTGTACTGCGGTCAATGAGACTGGTTGAATGATTGCCATACCGCCTCCATTCGCTGCTGCGGCCACTAGTTCGGGATTGGAGCATGGGTACATTGCACCGCATATAATTGGGAATTCGACGCCGGAATGCTCGATTAGCCTATTTTTCACCACCACAATCAGAATTCCGGAAGAAAGGAAGAGAAATAACAGTTGATGTCTAAAGGCTTGCGCAGAAATTACTCAAATAGTGCTGTTCGCTGGATGGATCATGGTAGACTTTCGACTTAGCGAAGAGCAGGGGATGATACGAGATATGGCTAGAAAATTCTGTGATGAGGAAATTATCCCCAAAGCAGAGGAGTGGGACAAGAGCGGGACCTATCCGCTGGAAGCGATTGCAAGGGCCCATGAGTTGGGTTTGCTGAATGTAACCATCCCGGAGAAATACGGCGGGGCCGGAATGTCTGCCGTCGATGAGATGATCATTTGTGAGGAGCTCTCTAGAGGAGATCCTGGCTTTGGCACCGCTTCATACCACACTATGCTTGCATCATTTCCCGTTCTCACAGGAGGTACGGAGGAGCAGAAGAAAGAATACTTGGGTAGGGTATGCTCAGGAAAGCTAGCGGCATATTGCGTAACCGAACCGGATGCTGGTTCGGATGTACAGTCCCTCAAGACCGAGGCTATCAGAGATGGTGATGAGTATATCCTCAACGGCAGCAAGGCATGGATCTCAGGAGCGGGATATGCAGACTGGTTCTTCGTCCTTGCCTATACGGATAAGCAAGC
>CAXEUQ010000254.1:0-1701 GCA_963999425.1 uncultured Candidatus Poseidoniales archaeon
TCAGCAGTTAAATCAGAGTTTGAAACTTTCGGCTCGCATTTAAGTAAAGTGCAATCGCAATTAAAAACTGCATCATCATCCCTTGAAACATTGCAAGGCACACGTTCCCGAGCTATGGAGAGAAAACTTAGAGATGTAGAGTCTCTACCTTCTTCCAATCCCACTAATCTTCTAGGGCATCCAGACGACCTAGATGATGATTAGGTAAGTGTCATCTGTACTAGGCCCTACCGATGTACATGATTAACTGGGATTCACATGAGTTTCAGCCAGTCGTACATCTTCCTGATGAGTACGAAGTGCGAGACTTCACAACGGGTGACGACTCACCATCAAAATACGAATTTGACATCGGACGATACGATGAGATGCGCCCTGGGATGTATTCTACAGAACTCTTTGGAGGGAGCAGGTTCCTCCATGTGGGAATCGACATCGGCGGACCCATTGGAACTCCATGCATGGCATTCATGGATGGCGAAATCTCACACTTCGGCTACAATCCGGCCGACGGCGATTATGGTAATGTTGTGATTACCAAACACTTGCTAGAAGGTGTTCCTTTATGGGCCCTATACGGGCACCTAGATGCGGCCTCAATTGTCGATAAACAAGTCGGCCAACCAGTCTCCGCGGGAGAGGTAATCTGTTGGATGGGAGATAAACACGAGAATGGTGGCTGGGAGCCGCACCTGCACTTCCAACTCTCGCTCGTAGAGCCAGAGACTCACGATCTCCCTGGCGTAGTAGCACCCGAAGACAGGGAGCATGCTCTTGCGATATACCCGGACCCAAGAAATGTCCTCGGACCTCTCTACTGAATGGTTGATAGGTGAGCCTTGAGCGACTCAATCGGAGCCATCTCCGAAGGGTCATTGCCCTTCATCACAGCCAGCATTATTGAGATCCAGTCGGTGACGTGGGTGGCGTAAAGCAACTGTTCGAGCAAACTGTCGCCCTCGCACTCAATCCTCCAAGAGAATTGGCTCTCTACATTATCCATCACCCATTGCATTCTGGCTTGGCTGCGAGGATGTATGCCCTCGCAAGTGAGTGCTATCAGGGCGCGAGACTGTCCCTCGGAGTGCCAAGCGACGATCTCATTGTGGTTCATCTCGGGCACATCAGAACGAGAGGCGAAACCATTTGCGTTCTCGTTGATCTGACAAGCGAAGCGGTATCCAGCGGGGCTCAATTCGGTGGGGGAGATTATTCCAATCTCACGATTAACTAGCGACTTGGCCATTGCTTCCCACATTGTATCGCCTCCAATCGGGTCGGCTTGGGAGGAAGCCTGCCTGAGTCTGGCCAACATTGCCGATATCTCATCCTCGCTGGGTCTCGGCAATAGTCCCATGTCCCAGCAAACTGCCATCTGAGAGCCGAAGATGTGGCCGAATGCTGTTCTAGGCATCTGCCCTTCTGGGACCTCGATTAGAGTGGCATCATCACTACCTAGAACTATATCTGAAAGCTGACCTCCTGAAGAAACAGCAATCACAGAACCTCCTGATTCTAAGGCCTCTTTGACACCATCCAGAGTCTCCTCAGTATTTCCTGAGTAAGATGTAGCAAGTACTAGCCACTCTGGGCCCCACCAACTCGGCAGACCATAGTCACTCCAAATTACGAATGGCATCCCTCCCTCTGAATCTGCTAGTGACTTGAGGAATCGTCCTCCAGCTCCTGAGCCACCCATTC
>CAXEUQ010000255.1:0-1701 GCA_963999425.1 uncultured Candidatus Poseidoniales archaeon
AACCCGGGCCGGCGGGACCACAACCCACCGTGCTAACCGCTACACCATCACAGCCGTACGCAGGAGTAGGGACTATTCCCTGTTTATCAACAGTACCGGACCACGGGGCGACTTATGTGACCAACGGATTGAAGCGGTGCCCTCCGTCGTTATGCGCCGTGGGGACTCGTATTCGAGCGATGTTGGCGACCTTGCTGATGCTCAGCATGGCTCAGACATCCCCTATTGCAGGGGCTGATACTGTAATCGGCGCTGAAGGAGTCGAATTGCTTGAGGCAGGTGATTTCTTAGATTCAGAACATTGGGACATAAGCAGCACCTCTGGATTCTCGCAGAACCCGGCTCAGCACTCTGTTGGAATGGTGGCGGATGATGAGCTGTCCTTCACTCACAACAGGCCTGATAACTTCGCCCAGATCACTTCTTGGGCGTCAACTAGCCCCACTTGGTCCAACTCGACCCTTGGGCAGCCGGATACGTTCTACACTTGGTCTAAGGGTCCCAACATTACCATGAGTGGATACGACTTCTCAGGATTGCAAGGAATGATTGTGGCCAATGTTTCAATGGTCCTTCATTTCTCCATTCCTGATGTGCTGAATCAGGATTCAGTCAGAGTCATTCTGCAGAACCACGGGACTGATCAACTGGTTACGACCTATGCTAGGACCTTTGGGCCTGTTCACCGTATCTCCAATCCGATGGTTCTGTCATTGGATGGTCTGGTCTCGCAAGATTGGACTGCGCTTGAGGGGACCCAGTTCACCATAGACTATGTCTCTGATAATGTAGGCTCTGATGACTCGGAGGTCAGGGTCGACGCGGTCGGCCTACGAGTGAAGTACCACCAACCGTGGTACTCCTTCGAGACCGTAAAGGCAATCTCCACTGTTCTTGATGCGAATACTCCTGTGGTAGACTTCGGACCATATGACGGCGAGACTACAGGAGTAAGCACCGAGAGTTGTGGCTTGACTCCTATCAGCCCAGCAGGAGGGACTTGGAGTTTCGATGTTGATGTCCCTCCACTTCAGGAGTTAGGTAGAATTCACGTTTATGGCATAGGGAATCACACCATCTGGACGCTTCCCGATGGCTTCGAAGGCGACTATGTCGAGAAGCAATCAGGAGACTTGCTAGATAATCGGCATTCTGCGCAGCATATCAGAATCGAAATCCAAGATGGCTGTATCTCAGGCGCTAGGGTGGATGTCAATGATCCTAGATTGAATGTGAATGGGATAGTCACTGGCAGCACACAGGGTTTGACTGAGACCAGTTACATCCGCTTTGCCATCGGCAATGAACTGGTAGCGAGTATTCCAGTTGACAAAGGCGTGTTTGAGATTGATGTCCCTATCGGATTCGCCCTACCTCCTAGAGGAGATGAGTTGCAAGTCGGAGTGGCTAGCAGATTCCAGTGGTCATCGAACGGCACCGCAGAGACTACTGTGGTACATGTGGAGGATATGTCGATCAGTGGGTCATACGAAATCAACTGGGACTACGATCCAGAATGCTTGGATCTAGAAGACATGGTTTTCAACGAGGATGATCCAGGTGTTCACCTGCCGATGGATGTGCGTTGTCAAGACGACAACACCCTCTCTGAGAATCTGCTGGTAAGTGCCGCCAGCAGCGATACCGGAGTGATTGAAGCTAGCGTGGTTGAAGGTTATGTCAGGGGCCAGCCAGCCAGGG
>CAXEUQ010000256.1:0-1699 GCA_963999425.1 uncultured Candidatus Poseidoniales archaeon
GAACGAGAGTGCAGCCAGCGACTACTCACAGACTCTCGAGATGCTATGGAACCACGCAGACATGTTCGTGCTAAACATCTCTTCACCCAATACTCCTGGACTCAGAGACCTAGCAGATGCAGACTATCTCGCATCCATCGTCACGGAATGCAGACTGATGGCAGAGAGGAAAGGTGGCGGCAAGCCCTTACTGGTCAAACTCTCACCTGACGCCAGTAATGAGGAGATTATGATGTCGGCCCATTCGGCTCTGAGGTCGGGTGCAGATGGGATGGTGGCGATAAACACATCAATGCACAGACCTGTACCGAGGAATGCCGCATCAAGAGGCGTTTTCGCAGAGGCAGGTGGAATCTCAGGAAGGCCCCTGCAGAACAGGTCTAAGGAAGTCATATCCTTGTTATATTCTGAAGTTGGTGACTCGATTCCCATAGTCGGTGTAGGGGGGATTGAGTCTCCAGATACAGCATGGGAAGCCATTACATCCGGTGCATCTCTAATCCAATTGTACTCTGCATTAGTGTTCAGGGGGCCATCTGTGGTTAGCGCCATCGTTAGAGGCCTGAAGAAGAAAGTCAAGCAACACGGCTTCGTAGGTCTGGAAGAAGCGGTTGGATACGAGATCCCCTGACCGGTTGATGGAAACTCTCTTCAACATAGATTACCACCTCATTTCATGGCAGGCACAAGGGCATCTAGGCTGGGACTGGTCGCTATCTGTATGGTGGCACTGGTAGCCTTGATGTTCATCAGTGTCGACCCTGAGACCCAGTACTACATAGACGAGGTGATGGAGTCTCCCGAATCCCATGAGGGCGACGTCCACATGAGGGGTCAAGTCGAACTAGGCTCGGTCGATTCTTCCGAAACTTCATTCACTCTTATCGGTCAAGAACACTCACTCAGCATCGACTATTCGGGCGCTGCAATCCCTGATGGCTTCGATGAAGGCCTCACTATCGCTGTGAAGGGCCAATTGGTCAACGATGACGGCGACTGGATATTGCTAGCGACTGAGATTCAGACTGGTTGCCCGTCCAAATACTCCGAGTAAATACTGGTTTACCAAAGGGATTCGTTGATATGGGTCGATTGAACGGCCAAGTTGGGCTAGGGGGGGTGTTGACGTGCTCTATTTTCCTCAAATCGTCGAAAAAGGGGGCCCGAAGTCCGAGGGCGGCGCAGACGAGCCATTGGTGTCTCACCGGTTGACGTCGATGCCTCGCCCCCAAGAGATCCAGGTTGGCTGGAATCGTACCCGGAGGGGTGCGAGGACTGTCTCATACCCGGGAACCAGGTCAGGCGCGGAAGCGAGCAGCCCGACCGGGGACGCTGGATGCCTTGGGATAGCGGGGCGGAGGAGATCGGTGACCTTACACTTCTGGTGACGAGCGTCCACCGAGGACGTGCCCACTATAATGCGGATGGATCGAGGCCACCCATTTCGCATACCACCTCAAAGTGTTCTGGTGAGACTGGTTGCACAGAAAGCCTCTGACCTCTCCGGAGTAATGGCATCTCCTCAAGCTGGACATTCTCTCGCATATCTCCCAAAGAGACAACCTTTGGCAGTGTCTTCACGGCTTCAATGTCGACCATCATCCATCTTGGATTATCTGGCGAAGACTTGGGATCAAAATAGTTTGAATCCGGGTCTAGAGCAGTGAAGTCGGGATATGCATCTCGACAAACTCTCGCA
>CAXEUQ010000257.1:0-1681 GCA_963999425.1 uncultured Candidatus Poseidoniales archaeon
TACTGGATACGTGCGCGACCCGTATGGAGAGGGTGCCGACCGGATAGATCTGCAAGTCCAAGAGATCGATGGGCACTCAGTGGCAAAGGTTCGATGGAACGTCGACTGGACCAACGAGGTGCCACCAATTGGAACTGTTGTTACTGTGGAAGGGGAGGTTTCAGAGTGGAACGGAAGGATTTGGTTGCAATCGAATGGTTACGGCGCGATAGTTGCTAAGGATGAGGTGATTGAGTTCACTGAGACTAAGCTAGTAGAGGTCGGTAGAAATCCAGCCGCCTTCGCTAACCAATCCCTTACGATTGACGGTTGGCTGAGTGAATCACTAGCACCAGATGTTACTTATCACTCACTATATCTTATGGACAACCAAGCGTATGGAGGTGCCGACCACCTGCTGTACATCCAAGTAGAAGGCAGGGTGATGGAATGGGTCGAGGCTGGAAGCCATATTCGGGCTAGTGGGTGGCTTCAGTTCGATGAGCGTTCATACAGATGGAGGATGCTCGTTCAGGCCACAGAGATTGAGGTTCTTTCTCAAGGCGAGGTCGTCTACCTAAATTGGGAGACTGAACCATACACATTGACCTATGAAGTAGGTAAACTGGTCGTCATTGACGGCACCGTTGCGAATGACGGAGATTATTGGTGGATTGAAGGGGATTCTGCCAATGATAGGCTCTGTATGTTGCCATCTCCAGAGGATATTGACGGGGACATCGTCGGACAGAGTGGAGACTGGGGCGGAAGACTTGCATGGTCGGCCGATGCGGCAGAAGTCTGTCTGGATCGCGGTTTTGTAGAGTCATTACAATATCCAGCAGGGCAATTTGGCGATGATATCTTGGCCCTAAGTGATGTAGCTGAAGACCCGTTCGCCTACGTGGGCAATAGTTACCAGTTTGAGGGTTGGATTACTGATCCAATATCTCCTGATTACGACAAGGGGTATGTCGGAGATGGCGAGGGGTACTACGACCGTGATACCAAGTTGAGGTTGCATCTGGTCGGAGAGCACTCTGAGTGGATTGAGCCGGGACAAGAGATTCGTTTCAATGCAACAGTGCTTTGGTCTGCGGCGGATGGGAGAGTAGTCCTTGAGGCACGCTCATGGCTCCTGGGAGAAGTTCCCGAACCCACTGCGCTGAATTGGGGTGATGGTTACAACTCATGGAGATGGAATATCGGATGGTTAGTTGAAATTACTGGAGAGGCGGCGATGGATGAAGATGGCAATCAGTGGATTGAACGCTCTGGGAGTGAGGAACGAGTCTGTCTGCTTGGAGAAGGAACTGAGTCAAGTCAGCAGATGCAAATAGGAGAGCCAATAGAGTGGGTCGGAAGACTGACAACAATTGAGGACTCGATAGAGAACTCTGCTCAATTCTGCATCGATATTCGACCGTAGGTGGTTGCATGGACGGGGTGATGCTGGACTTTGCTTGGCTGATAGCATCATTCATTTTCGGAATCATGCTGGGCTGTCTGACCGGACTCATCCCGGGATTCCACGTCAACAATGTCGCGCTAATCGCGCTCAGCCTCTCGCCCGTGGCAGTAGCAGTGGGTATACCGCTCGACGCTGTAGCTGGCATCATCGTTGCATGCGGTACGGTCCACACTTTCCTGAATTACATTCCAAGCGCGTTAGTGGGCGCTCCTGATGACAACATGGCTCTGG
>CAXEUQ010000258.1:0-1676 GCA_963999425.1 uncultured Candidatus Poseidoniales archaeon
CCACTTTGTCAGGGGTGATATTGGTGGCCCGAGGGCCCGAGAATAGCATGAGGGGGCAGTGATTGACTAGGAATACTCTCGATGCGATTGCTTCGGAATCACCGTACTGATCGTTCAGAAGCCCCCAGAGTCGAGTTCCTGAAACCTCTTCTTTGTGGTATTCAAGTCCGATTACAGGCCTTCTCTCATCGGGAGTATCTGGCTGATTTACCGGGATGCCAGAGATGCCTAACAGATCACGTACGATACTGGTCGCTGCGAATGGTATTCCCATCTGTCCCATGCCGTGCGGGCCCGGGTTCATCCCGAGCACCACTGTGTGGGCGCCTCGCCCACCCATCTTCCTGAGGTACTCTTCGTGAACATCCCAAGCATAGTTCAGTGGATTGTAGCATACATCGATTCGCCCCTCTGAGACCAGCCTTCTGCCCAATGGGTCGACGTCATCTCGCAGTTTCGCTGCCGCCTCAATCAGTCGCTCGACGACCATTCTATCACTGCTTCACATCTGCTACGGTAGCACCCGATAGCGACACCAGCTCGTTAGGGGTGATTGGAAAAACGGTCTGCGCCGTGCCTCCAGCACCCCAGACCAAATCATACTGCAACAGGTCCTCGTCAAGCAGCACAGTGCAAGGCTTGGTGTGGCCGAATGGAGGAACTCCTCCGGGCGCATATCCTGTATTCTCGATGATATATTCTGCATCGGTCATGCTGGGCTTGTAACCGAGCAACCGCTTCAGTTTACGCTTACGCTCGACGCGGTTGGCACCAGAGGTGATGACAACGACCGCCCCATCTTGGCCGGCGAATACGATTGACTTAGCGATGTGAGCGACATCGCATCCGAGTTGGTCGGCAGCATCCTGTGAGGTGCGCGTACCTTCCGCGTAGAGCCTAGCCTCCGGTTTGTAGCCAATCTCAGCACATTGTGAAAGCCACAACTCGTGACCGTCCATGCCATCGCCTGTGGGGCTTCGGACTTCATGCTTCGGGAGTGTTGAAACCACTCCTCCCCTCGCCTAAGCATGAGCGAGTTGCTGACCAGACAGTCGATTCGAACTTCCATCAGGGTCGCAGTCATAGTCCAATTGGCTACTCTCGCTTCGTGCTATACGACTTGGGTCTTGGATGGCTGCGACCCGTACATGCCGTTCATCTCAGACACCGATACCAATCCTGCTTCTAGCCCGTATTTCACTCTGGGATTCACTCTAACGGGGATTTTACTCAGTATTATCGCGTATCAGATGTACAGCGTTAGGGCCGAGTGGATCAATTCCAATTCACTCGGGACCAAGCCGAGGATGCTCAACACCTTCTCAGCCATCCTCGGAGTCATCTCAGGTGTGTTCATCGTCTGGATAGCATACACACCATGGAATGAGGAACTGGCCCTTCATCTGATGCAGGCTAGAGTGATATTCGGCAGCTCGATTGCGTGGGCGATTCTCTCGACCATGCTGGCCAGTGAGATGCAAGCGACTGACATGCGATTTGAGGAGGTATTCAAGCCGAGACGAGACAGAACCGTATTCACGGTAATCTGCTGCGCTTTAATGGCGCTGAATGTGGTACGGTTCGTCGGTTTCGGAGATGCAGCCTCATTGGAGCTGGGACACTTTGAGTCATATGTCGACATCGTAGAGGTATGCACTGATCTTACAGTCGCCGAG
>CAXEUQ010000259.1:0-1672 GCA_963999425.1 uncultured Candidatus Poseidoniales archaeon
CGCGTTCGGTAGAGAGGCTACGTCGTCATGACTCGATGATGAGGTCTTTCGATGGAGGTAGGGCAGGCCTTGAGAGGGTGGTGGGTCATGAGAGAAAACTGAGGTGTCACACGTATCAGAGCCGCGATGACCCCCTAATTCATGACTGGAGAGATAGAGTCGCGGATTCACACCTTCCTCCAGAACACCAGAGGGAACTGCTAGTGCTCCTGCCATGCTCCGCAGTCAAGCCATACAGGACATCCCAGAGCCATCGCAGATTCATCTCCTCGATTCCAAACAATGCAGCCCATCAGGTGATGGTAACTGCCCCCTTAGGACTGGTTCCGAGGGAATTGGAGGAGATCTGGCCCGCTGCCAATTATGACATTCCTGTCACTGGAGATTGGGATAGTGATGAGATATCCGTAATCAGAAGCATGTTATTGAGAATGTGCTCTAGAGTCGGATATCAGCGAATCATAAATCACTCAGGAGTGAATTTCAGTATCGAGGGCATTGAAGTAGTCGATACCAGAAAGGGAGAATCTGCGGGCTCTCAAGAGTCACTGGGCAGGCTTCGAGAGGCAGTACAGCAGGCAGAGCAAGAACTCGAACTCCATAGCCCGAAGAAGTCACAGAACACATTATCCCAACTAAGGGCTCTCTCGCGTTTCCAGCATGGCACGGATTCTTGGTTGGATGGGGCAGTGTTGAAAGGACGCCCTCCAATCTTCACCATAACAAAAGATGGCGAGCAGATTGCGATGTGGAATCCGCGCTCCGGCCGTTTCGCGTTCTCGAAAGCCTGCCTGCCGCTACTACTGCTAGCCGATGCCCTTCCTAAGGTGGAATTGTCCTCAGGAATCGATTGGAAAGGAGACCTCTTCTCAAGTAATGTGACCTCTGCCGAATCCTGTATAAGAATCGGTGATGAGGTACTAGTGATGCAGGATGGATTACTAATCGGATCGGCAAGAGCAGAGGCTGCTGGTTGGGAATGGCCAGATGGGGCAGGGCGGCTTGCTAGGAGCCAACACAGGCTTTGAGCAGTCCTTCGTGCTGCGTAGCGATTAAAGAGGGAGAGCAGGTCGCCCGGTCGCCGAGGTCTAAGTTTATGTCGCGCATGCATAGTGGAGGTAAGGGCAAGAGCGGTTCAACTAGACCGCACACCTCAGAGGCCCCTGCATGGTCAGCAAACGACAAGGCAGAAATCGAGGAGTTGATTCTGAATCTTGCCAACGAGGGGCATTCCACAGCCATGATAGGAACTATTCTGCGTGACCGCCACGCAGTCCCCAATGTGCGTCTGGTCACAGGAGAGAGGGTTTCGGAGACTTTGGCTAGGAATGGCATCTCGGGCAGATATCCAGAGGATTTGATGAATCTGATGAGGAATATCAACACCACCACGTTCCGCTACGCCTCCAGATATGCCGACTTGTTTTGTTTCGGGGTCTGCCAATAAATCATAAGTATCATCCGTTTTCGGTGCTACCCGTAATTGCGGTATTCCGGCTCGCATATCTGATGCATCGAAGTCTGAGCCGAAAAGAGCATACATTAACGCCTCATCCCTATCTTTAGCCCAATATCCCGAATCATCACCACCCTCTTTTCCCCCTTGAAATAACATCTCATGTTGTTCTCCTTTTGGATAGGGTTGCCCAAAATAAGGTCGGAGTGATTCTAC
>CAXEUQ010000260.1:0-1641 GCA_963999425.1 uncultured Candidatus Poseidoniales archaeon
TTATTTTATAATTCAGCCTGTAGAAGGTGAAGTCGCCGATCATCGAGTTCGGAAGGTCTGAGTCTCCCAGAGTATCAGCCCCGTTGTGAATTGCCAGCCACCAGAACAGAAGTGAGGCTACTCCGAGCGCTCCTGAGGTCCGAGCGCGTTCCGAAATCATGTCTCGAATCTGATGGCGGTCCTCGGGCTTGAGCCTCTGCACTATCGACTCCATCATCTCCACGTTGTAGGCCGAGGTGGCGTCGTCCGCCTCGGTTCCGGCAGCTGCGGTATCGGCAGCCTGAATGGCTTCGTCTAGAGAGTCATCTCCCATTACCATCGAGGGATTGCCTCTCCGTCACATCATAAAGCATGCGTCGAATGGGGTGACTGACATGGCCGACTGGCGACCTATGCTGATTCGCCGAAATGATGGTTTTCCGCGGATAATGGGGGTTCTGAACCTCACTCCGGACTCTTTCCATGAGGCCTCAAGGCTCGATTCTGCCGAATCTGCGGTGTTAAGGGCCACTTACATGGTCAATCAAGGAGCAGACTGGATAGATATCGGAGGTGAATCAACCCGTCCGGGAGCTGCTCCGGTAGCTGTAGAAGAGGAGATTGCAAGAGTGATTCCTGTAATCAGGGCGGTTAGGGAGTCTTTGCCCGAAATCTGTATCTCAATCGACACCCGCAGGGCTGTAGTCGCTCGCGAGGCACTGGACGCTGGTGCTGACATGGTGAACGATATCTCAGCCCTGTCTGACCCGGAGATGGCTAGACTGATTGCTCAGAGAGGTTGTCCGGTCTGCTTGATGCACATGCAGGGCACTCCTAGAGATATGCAGGACAACCCGAGTTACCAATACGTGGTTGATGATGTCAGGCAATCTCTTGGCAAGGCCGTCTCAGCGCTTGAGGAGTTAGGAGTTGACCCGAGTGTGGTTGTAGCCGACCCTGGAATAGGCTTTGGCAAGACGCTCGAACACAACCTTTCTCTGCTTTCGTCGGGAAGGGATGTGGTGCCCGATGAGAGGATGCCTCTGATGTGGGGAGTAAGTCGCAAGAGCATGTTTGCCCAATTACTGGGTCGCGAATCCACCGACGAGAGGTTAGCGGGCACTTTGGGAGTCGCCGCCATGGCCAAAGACAGGGGAGTCGATATCATCAGGGTGCATGATGTCGCAGAGCATGCGGACCTGTTCGCTGCGATGGGTGCGTTGAGGTGAGAGATGGCTGAGTCCGGCAAGAACGTGGTCGATATCGACGATAATCTGAGGCTGGTTGGAACAGCCCACATCAGTTCGGCCTCGGTCGAACTGGTACGCACCCAAATCGACGAGTGGTCTCCCGATCTGGTCGCTGTCGAGCTGTGCGAGTCCCGCAAGGCCTCGCTGCTTGAGCCCGATGCACTGGACAATGAAGACCTGCTTAAGATACTCAATGAGGGCAAGTCGCACATGATACTGCTGCAATCCGCTCTGGCAGCCGAGCAGCGCAGGATGGGGATTTCCACAGGAGAGAAGCCGGGGGCAGAACTGCTCGCAGCAATCGAGGCTGCTGATGAGGCGGGAATACCAGTCGAGTTGATCGACAGGGACGTTCTAATCACTCTGAGGAGGGCATGGTCCAAGATGGGTTTCATTGAGAAGTTCCGCGTCC
>CAXEUQ010000261.1:0-1641 GCA_963999425.1 uncultured Candidatus Poseidoniales archaeon
TGGAGGTAGATACTGACTCCAGAATCGCAGCCTTTGAGGTATCATGCAGTGCTGGGACCTATGTGAGAACCCTAGCCAAGGACATAGGTCTACTATTGGGGACAAACTGCGAGTTAACTGAACTTCACAGAAGTCACACGGGGGCTTTCTCTCAAGGTATGGCTTGCACCATGCAGCAACTGGCTGACGCCGCATTTCTGTATCACGAGCACGGTGACGACAGAGGGTTGAGCAGTCTGATATCACCAGTCGAGTCGATATTGAGTGGACTACCATCGATTGTCATCAAGGACGGAGCCGCCGCAGCACTCTCGCACGGAGCTCCATTAGCAAGGCCAGGAGTCATCAGCGCTCAGAAGGGCATCTCACAGGGAGCTACTGTCCAATTGAAGACGGTGAAGGGTGAAGCAGTTTCAGTAGCCGTGATGAAGGTGGATTCCGATTCCCTCAGCGACATTTCGTCAGGAGAGGTGGCAGTAGCCAAATCAGTCCTCATGGAGCCAGGAACATATCCTCAGAGTTGGTCGAAGGAGTAGAACTAGTTGAGTTCGTGCTCCTCGTATACCCACTCGTCAGTCTCCAGACGAATCTTCAACTTCATCATTTTTACACACACCACTGCCCGGGCCTAGACTCGCTCAGCATCACTATTCGTACTCCTGACTGGTATAACCATTCCCCGAAAATGCCCGATTATCGGCCAATGGTGGGTCTGCGAGATTACCAACCGACTACTTTCGACGCTCAAACGGCTTGCTAACCCGGCCGGGCCCGAAGAACAGGGCTGTAAGGGAAATCAGAACCAATCCGACTGCAATTAACAACAGTGCAGGGCCACGTTCAATTGAGTCAATCACACCTCCGCCCTCGTCCATTTCCGAGATGGGGATAGATACAGAAGCCTCGTTATTATCTTCTGACGACTCGTCGATTGAATCAGTAGCGTCTGCGAGTACATCAAACGTGACCTCGCTTCCTTCGAGGGGGATCTGCGCATCACAGATTGCTATTCCTAACTCGCCCGGAGCGATGCGATCAATCATCACCGAACCAATCAGAACACCATCTACGCGACACTTGACATCCACAGCATCGGCTGTTTCCCGCCCCAAATTCCTGATGTGAGAGTGGACTTCCACAACATCTCCCGGGCCGACTTGAGATACTCTAACACCATCCTTCCAGACTTCCAACATTTCAACAGTCAAATCCGACTTGGCAGTAACTATGACCTCGATTGTCTGCGATACGCTCAGATCACCATCGCTGAGGGACACTTCCAGTAGATGATTACCCTTGGTTACTGGAGTCAGGACGAGATCGTCGACAGCGTCGAAGCTGGCCCAAGACCTGCTGGCTTGCAACTCGAGAGAATCGGAATCGACATCGGCGACATCTAGGTCAATGACCATGGTCTCGCCACGATTAAAATCGGGCAGCCACTTAAATGCTGCCAGCATCTCTGTCTTGGATTTCTCGGAGAGATTTGGGTATTTCTCAAAGTTGCTGTAAAGCGTGCTCTTCAGACGTTTGGCAGTAATAAAGGGGAACACAAACTCGACATATAGACGCTTGGGTACATCACTATGAATGACCTCAGCCCCACTTTGACAAGGTGATGGCAAGTAAAGCGCCCCGACA
>CAXEUQ010000262.1:0-1640 GCA_963999425.1 uncultured Candidatus Poseidoniales archaeon
CCGTGTGACCCATAGGTTGGTTTCCCGGCCTGACTCCTCCTTTACTCGCCTTGACCCACTTACGCTCAATCATCTCACCGGCCCATTCTACGACCAATCCTTGCCTCTGGGCCGACTCCCATGATCTCTCCAACTGGATAGTCGTGGGACAGTAGCAAGCGACTCTGCCACCTACTCTGAGCAACGGCTCGATAGCCGGCACTATGCGCCATGGCTCAGCCACATCAATTACTGCAGCATCCAGAGATCCACAAATCTCGCCGACGGTATTGCCGACTTCACTCAAATCTCCATCCACCAAGTGCCAGTCAGGGAATTCAGGGATGACTTCGGCCAGACGCTCCATATTCGCTTTTCCGACCTCTGCATGCTCAGGTCGAGACTCAACAGAAATCAGAGTGCCAGAGGAGCCTAGAACATTGGCCAGATGCATTGCGAGGCCGGCTGACCCGTGTCCTCCTTCTAGGACACGTGAGCCGACTCCTATACCCATCCAGGAGATGAGGAATCCAGCATCTTTGGCACCGATCACTTGGGCTCTGCGAGCCATGTTCCTGCGAGCTTCGGGAAGTGCGGGGTCAACCACTGTGAGGGACTTCTGACCGACCGTAATCCTGTCTCCAAAATCATAGCCGTTGAGGAGTTGCTCAGCATCGAATCTACCTAGGCCCTTGACCTTGACCTCGCCGGGTGCTCGGCGTAGCAGATAGGCCCTGCCATCATCCTCCCGCAGAGCGACCCACTCTGCTCCTGCCTCGCCCTCCATACTACATGCTCCGATTTGGGGGTAATCAATACCTTCGGCTCTCTAAAGAGCCGTTTCTTAGGGAAACCGGATGCCAACATGGTTATACGGCCCCCGCTTAGGGGCAAACTGATGGATTACGTCAGATTCTCTGATTTTCTACGTTCCACAACTCTGGCGACTCTCGTCGTAGTTCTGTCGTTCACAGGCTTCCTCGCAGTCGATGACCAAATGCCCGACAGAGAGCAATTGGAGCACAGGGAGATGCCTCTGTATGCGACCAGTCCGGGACATCCTGTGTTCGGAGAGTACGTCGGAGCACACTGGTGCGGCCCATGTATGAGCAGTGCCTCTCCTTCGTTGGATAATCTGAAGTCATCTAATCCAGAGGATTTCACTTTCGTCTCTTTCTTTGAGTCATCCTCAGGAGGGTGGCCATCAGACTCTCCAATCGATCGCAGGAATCACGTGATGGCATCTTCTAGTGGATACCCAACCTTTTCATTCGCAGATTCCCAATCTAGCCCTTGCTACAAGGTCGGGGCTGCAGGCTCGAATTACTACGATGCAGACTACACAGCAGGCGGGTGCATGAGTTCCGATACAAGCGACTACATCCTCTCTCTGTCAGTAGCGTTAGATAGCTCCACAAACCAAGTTACAATCGATGTCGAATCCACATATATTGGATCAGCATCATCCGTCACAGTGTACCTTTACGGTGCAGTGACAGAGAAGGTCGGAGCGGATGCCTATGACAACGGAGTGAGACCACATCATAACTTCAGGGACTGGCTTCTCAACAGCAATGAAGATGGCTTTGAGCAACTGACCCTCACCCCTAGCAACCCGGTTCAGACAACTTGGACGGTCCCTGTGAACACGGTAAGAGCTG
>CAXEUQ010000263.1:0-1638 GCA_963999425.1 uncultured Candidatus Poseidoniales archaeon
TCATCCAGCTCGACCTGCAGGATTCCAGTGACAAGCAGCTGTACCAAGGTGTTCAGAAACTTCTCGTTCTGTTCATGATCCCTGTCGAGTCAATCCCTCAGGTGTACGGTTTCCTCGACCCGAGCGTTGCCATCATTGACAGGTTCGGAATCGGATGGGCCAATGCTGTAATCGTCTCACAATTGTTCATCGGATCTTACCTTGTGTTCCTGCTCGATGAGTTGGTCAGCAAGTGGGGTATCGGCAGTGGTATCTCTCTGTTCATTGCTGCCGGAGTTGCTCAATCGACATTCGTCGGAACTCTCTCTCCTCTGCCAACCGTGCAAGGATCGCCGATGAGTATCGAAAACCCTCCCTCAGGCACCCTGCCTATGATTTTCTACACCCTGCGAACGGCTACCAATTCCGAATTGGTCTCGCAGAACGGCTTCGAGTTAATCCTGCTAGAACACGCCAATCCCGTGGCAGCGCTAGTATCTTCGATTATTGTGTTCCTTGTGGTAGCGTATGCTGAATCTAGCAAGCTCGAGTTACCACTGACTCACGGCAAGGTCAGAGGCCACAGAGGCCAGTATCCAATCAGACTGGTCTATGCGAGCAACATTCCAGTCATTCTGATGGCCGCGCTGCTCGCCAACGTCAATATGTTCACTCTACTGTTCTGGAGCCACCCTGTCCTTTCTACTGTGCCCATCTTAGGCAGGAACGGATGGGGCTCCAAGGCCCATTGGTTCGGGTCTTACGAGGTGGGTGCGACTACGCCATCAGACGGATTCGCCTGGTATTCATCCATGGTTAACGGAGTGGGCGACTGGCTGATACCTCTGCTCAATCAGACAGGCGATGCCTATGGTCATAGTCTGGGCCAGATTATGACTCACGTATTCGTCTATGTGTTCTTCATGACCGCAGGGTCAACCGTGTTCGCGAAGTTCTGGATCGAGACTACCAACATGGGTGCCAAGGATGTGGCCAAGCAGATCGAGCGAACCGGAATGCAGATTCCTGGATTCAGGAAGAACCCGGTCGTCCTCGAGCGCATACTCGAGCGCTACATTCCGCCTGTGACTCTGTTCTCTGGTGCCTTCGTCGGTCTGCTTGCTGCCGGTGCCGATCTACTGGGAACGGTCGGTAACGCAACAGGTACCGGGCTGCTGCTGGCAGTGGGAATCATCCTGCGAACCTACGAGCAGATTCAGAAGGAGCAGGCGATGGAGATGCATCCGGTCCTGCGTGAGTTCTTCGGAGCCGATTGATTCGATAATCGGCGCACTGCTAAGCATCCCCAATTCATCCCCTCTAGTCAATTTGATATACCGCAGGAGGGTCGGCGAGACGCTGCGTCTAACTGGCGTTGGAGATTGAGCACCTAGTGCGATGACATCTTCCTTCAGGTTCGACGCATGCCGAGGAAGTGCGGCCACGAACCAGTTCGTGGTTGAGGAGGTTAACCACAATTATGACTTGACCCCCGTTTCAGGGGGTGCAAGAAGCAGATTATTTTACATTCAATCAATGAAAGTGCATCTGCGTCAATTAACCAATAAGTGACAACTTGTGATAAACAAACTCTGCAAGGATCAGTGATTCCGCTCACGCGAAATCCGGTTGATCCTGCCGGAGGCTACCGCTATTGGA
>CAXEUQ010000264.1:0-1624 GCA_963999425.1 uncultured Candidatus Poseidoniales archaeon
GTATAGATTCCACCACCGACTCTGGCGAATAGAGCGATGGAAGAGGCACCCATTCCGAATCCAGCAACGTTTTGGATCTCTGGGCCGGTGCCTAGCCAGTAAGCCATCAGTGAGATTCCTAGAAGTCCCAGTCCTCCAACGGACAGGCCCATGACTGCTCCTCCGTTGTATGAGACCTCTAGGGCCTCTGGTTGACCTCCAGATGAGGCTGCCATTGCAGTCCTGCCATTTGCACTGGTCGCTGCGCGCATACCGGAGTATCCTGCTGCAACGCTACACAGGGCACCTGCGAGGAATGCCGCTGGCGTGTGGTAGTCGTCATTGATGACGTACAGCAAAATTGCAACTACTGCCACGAATACGGAAAGATATCTGTATTCTGCACCTAGGAAGGCCATAGCTCCCTTCTGAATCTGACCTGTAATGTCCGCTACTGTTTCGTTCTCTATCTCGATTTTCTGAATTTGAGAGTATAGGTACATTGCTACGACAAGGCCGAATGCACCTACTCCCATGCTAATCATTGCTATATCCATCTAATCACCTATTGCGTCACCCGCACCAAAGGTCCGTATTTAATTCAAATCGTGGTTCCGGACTGCGTCGAGCCCCGCTCATTGCCATAGAACTACAGACGCGAAGGAAGACAGTATGGATGCCCCATCATGTTCGCCCTTCAATGATGAGTACTCTTCGTCAGAGAGATGTCCCCACTCATATGCCCGCTCAATCCTAGCCCGCGCCGCCTCGGGATGGAACTGCAAGCCCCAAGCCGGCAATGCACTACCATCTTCTGCATGGACTCGGACTGCAGTCACACCGTTGTGATTGGTAGAACCAAGTAGGGTGCAAGATTCAGGGACCGTCATCACATGGTCCTGATGGGTGAATAGACCTGCTACACAGGGACCATCAGGAATATGCGAAGTCAACAACTCGTCAGCACCCCCCTCTTCTGTTAGATTGAGATCCCAGACTCCACTGGACAGCGAATCAGCGCGCTCGATTCTAGCACCCAATGCGTGACACAGCAGTTGGTGGCCGAAGCAGATTCCCAACGTTGGCCGTCCAGACAGAGCCGATACTCGAACCAAGGAGGCAGTAGGCCCCATCCAGTCCTCCCACATGCTAACGTTGCGCCTAGAGCCACTGCATACTACAGCATCGACGCCGATTGCTTCCAACCATTCGCCCATTCTAGAATCATCCTCGTGCATGGGCATGACGATTCTGCGGAATGAGACATCCCGCCCCTCAAGCTCTACATCCGTAGACTGCCAGAAGGGAAAATCATCGTCCCAGTGAGGAACATCCTCTTCGCTGAGGGCTATATCACCCGATTCTGCCTTAGCCCCGGCCTCAAAGGACTGCATCTGTGGAGTGACTAGGAGCATTTCGACATCACCGCGCGCAGCAAACGGTCTGACGACCTCCTGATTGCCACCGTGTCCGAACGCCGCACGCTCGACGAGCAGGTCGACCATCAACACTCGCGTGACCGCGCTCATACCAGTTGCGAGGGGCAATTGGTTGAAAGGCCACCCCCTGCACTCGCATACCGGGGAGAACATGGTTGATGTGCAGACTATCCTTGATTCTGTGGGTCCAGTGCAAGCCGTGTTGG
>CAXEUQ010000265.1:0-1622 GCA_963999425.1 uncultured Candidatus Poseidoniales archaeon
ACCGATACAGCAGCTCCCTGCCAGCCTTCAATCTCAGCAATTCCGCCCCCAAATGCAATGGCATCGACAACGACTCCTTCTGGAGTCTTGAGTTGCAAGGCGCTACCCGAGTCGACTAACCAAGGCATATTGTTTAGGGCCACATTTCCATCAAGGGCCATGATTCCCCCATCCGCCAGAAGATTCGTTGGATTCTCGGTTAGGACCACCGACTGTCCTGCACCGATTTCGATATCGTTGAAAGTCGAAATCCAAGGGGTAGTCGAACGAATCCTCTCTATTGTCCAACCTGCGAGGCTCACGGCTTCATCACCAGTATTGGTCAACTCAAGCCAGTCGTTGTCTCTGTCGGGAATTTCTGCTGGCATTATTCGAGTGAACTTCACATCATACTCTCCGTCCCACTCAGAAGGTTCCACTGTCGGGTTTTCATTACTATCTCCTCCCTGCCCTCCTTCTGTGTTCTCTGCCCCAGGAGTCGACTCCTCTGAGTCAATCCAGTCCGCTGAAGAATTCTCACTGGAAATCTTTGACACTCCATCAGTCGCTTCACCAGTAGTAACTGTGTGGACAGTTTCTCCATCCGCATTCTTGAGGTACAGAGTCTCTCCTCCGTTATTCAGTCTTAGCGTTCCAATCTCATTCTCTGCGATTACAGCGTAACTGCCTGCAGAGATAACATAGGACTCATCTAGATCCGAGAATCCGACCCATGTTGCTGAATCAATGGGATGGACCCAACCTCCAATATCTTCGAGAGTCCAGTTCTGCAAGCTCATATCAGTAGAACCAGAATTGTACAGTTCCACCCATTCTCCGTCCGGGAAGATCCCTTGGTCAGAGCCCTCGGCATTTGGCATCAACTCATTGATGCAAACTTCCGAGCATGCTGTAGATCGACTCACAGCATGATGTTCCGGAGACTCATGTAGTCCTGTCTCAACCGCTGGATACAGTGACATCATCAACATAATGCTCAGAGTAAGGACCGCAGCAACCACTCTCCCTTGCCCGCTCATGATACGCTGCCGCACTTATCCGGGTTCAACCCTTCGTGCGCGCGTGTACGCAGCCGGCGGAGCCGGCTGGAATACTCATCCCTCTTCTTCTTCAGGCTTATCGGCCCCGATGGAACCATAGGCCACAAGTCCGATTCCAGCCACGTACAATAGGGCAATCAGCATGTGAACGTAAACCAAAGGAGCACCGGCGGTGCCGCCGAAGTTTGCGGAGGGGACGGGCGCGACGGTGCTCGGCGCGAGCTGCGGCACCCACACCGGCTTTCTTGGCGGGGGTGTCGTCAATGGGGGTAATGACTTTGACAAAGCCGTCTTCCATGCCCACTTCAATACCCAGGCCGCCGAACTCGCCGGTGGTGGTCTCCTCCAGTTCGCTATAGGCCTGGGGTTCCAGGTACGCTGAGTGAGGATCCAGGCCGGAGAGCATGCCCTTGATGGCGTTTTCCAGCAGCTCCTGGTCGGACACGTCCTCTACATAGGCGTCCTTGATACGGCTGAACACCTCCGTGAACTTGCGCAGGTCATCCAGGGGCAGGGCGCCCTGTTCAACGGCCATGCCGCCGTCCTGCTGGGGCATGGATTCCACCGGTTGCGTGTTCTGGG
>CAXEUQ010000266.1:0-1620 GCA_963999425.1 uncultured Candidatus Poseidoniales archaeon
ACTCTACCTGGAGTTCCTACTACTATGTCGCACCCCTTATCCAACTTCTTTGCCTGCTTCTCTAAGTCAGTGCCACCATACACAGTTTGAATTGAGAGCCCCTTGCCACCTTGCAGAGAATCCATTTCTTCGGCCACCTGTACTGCTAACTCTCGAGTGGGACACAAAACAATCGCTTGAGGGTGTCCCGCAGGCTCACAAGACTCGAGAATAGGTATGCCGAATGCACCGGTTTTGCCAGAACCGGTCTTAGCTTGGCCAACTATATCCAATCCTCTCCTTGCGGGAGGAATAGACTCTCTTTGAATTTCAGTTGGATTCTGCCATCCGCAAGAAGAGACACCCTTTGCAATCGAAGACTCTAGGTCCCAAGATGCGAAACCGAATTGCGATGAACTCATCTTATCGCCTCAGAAGGTCTCCGATTCGCGGATTTCCCTCTGCAGTTCGCCCATCCAGTACTTGCGGCAGTTGTCCTTTGTCAGAAACTGGTCCTTGCTCGAAAAGTTGTGATTGAAGTGTCCCTTGTCAGCAGAAGCGAACTGGCCCTTCTGTCTCTTGTGGAACTTCTGTAGAACATGCTGACGCATATATTGCCTGAATCTGATGGCCTTGCTACGATTGATTCCCTTGGGCGTAACGCCGTCCCAGAGCTTCTCAAATCGCTCCAACTTATCGTCGAACTCATCGCTCATGCTCAATCCTCGCTGTGCGGCCGACCCGACTTCTGTTTATCATGTTCACGCCTGAGTGGTGAATCACCGCTACGCGGTGGCTCTTCGACTTCACCCTCCACTTTGTCTAGCGGAGCGAGGAACAGGTTCTTCTCTTGCTCAGTGCCTACTATCTCGACATCTCTGGCGAGTGATGCGAGTCGACGTCTTAGGTCCGATCTTGTCTCTTGGCGGAGCAGTTCAGCGGCCGCGTTCCGCAGATCCTCGCCAGTCATTATCACAGAGAGGTGGTCAATGCATGCCTTCCTGAGGTTGTAGTCCCGGCTTCTAGCTCCATCTACAATCATCTTGCTGACTCGGGGATTCCTCATGTCAAGACGCTTGAGAGCTCTGATTACGGACTTCCTGACGCCCGAGTCATCGTCTTGCATAGCCGCCTCAATCAGGATTGTTGCTATCGCCGGCTCAGCATTAGCCAGTTGAATCAGGGTGTTGGAGGCATTTCTCCTAACTTGGGGGTCCTCGTCCTCCAACGACCATCCAACCAAGTCCCAACCCGCAGAGCCAGATCTCGTCGCGATGACTCGCAGAATTTTCGAACCTCTTCGCCTCAGATCCCGATCACCCTCTCGAATCAGTTCGTCCAGATGCAGGCAACCAGCCTCAGGCCAACTCTCAGCGGTCAGTTTGAGGGCTTCGAAGGCATTCTTGCGATGTTTGCTCTCACTCCTCCTCAACTCTCTTCTGAGTATCTCCTCGCAGCCCGAGGGGAAGACAGGAGATACAAGGGTAAGACACTCTCTTGCTGCCCGTAAGACGTCCGAATTCTCATCCAGTAATCTATCCGAAAGACATTGGAACAGTCCTTCGTGCCGCTTGAGAGCCATCGGAGGCAGACCCTTTAGAGCAGCCACCCTGATCGACTCATCATCGTCATCCAGACATT
>CAXEUQ010000267.1:0-1605 GCA_963999425.1 uncultured Candidatus Poseidoniales archaeon
TGCGCAGCACGAAGGGGTTCTGAACTTCGGTGACATCCGCTTCGGAGCAATAGTCAGAACCGACTCGACAGACCTGCCTCCACCCGGCTCGCTCTCACTGCTCGCCGGTGCCCACTCGACATACCACACCAAACCTCCTCAGACAAGGACGGTACACGGACGCGCAGAACAGAGAGATACTCTCGATGAATGGTACTCCTCTGAGACTCCTGCATTCGCACTCTCGGGGATAGCTGGGTGTGGCAAGACTACTCTAGCCTCATTTTGGATGGATAGTATGCTGGAGCAGAACCCGAACCTGATGGCGATGTACTACCCGTGCCAGCCATGGGACTCTCCCTTGGGTATCGCAACTAGCTTGCTACACCGTTTGAAAATCAATACTGAAGATTCTTCGGATGACCCCTACGGGGTCATTGATAGCCTTCCATTGAAGCCAGGTGCCAGACTCGATTTGGATTTGTACAGACGTCGTTTGGTGGCACACCTGCAAGACGAAGATGGACATAGGGGCGAGCAGATTCAGGAGTTCCTGCTCATACTCGATGATGTGCACAATCTTGGCGCTGAAGGCAACCATCTACTGGGCGCTCTGCTTCAGATAGCCGAGACCACCTCGATGAGACTCCTACTGATTTCTAGGACCAGCATGACGTTCTACGACAGACGTGATGTGCACACGAGAGGCAGGGTGCAGGAACTCGCTCTCTCCGGCCTGACGCTCGAAGAGGTGGCGCAGTGGCTGGACACTCTAGACCTACCGAGCAAGGCTCCCGCAGAGGAAATCCATCGGGCAACGGGCGGGCATCCGCTAGCAGTAGAACTGCTTGAGATGTACGGCCAAGCCCTGCACGACGACTGGCTTCGCTTCCTCGATGAGGAAATACTCGATGTGCTCCCTAGTGACCGTCGTGAGATCCTAGCCTTGCTCGCGGTTGCAGACAAACCAGTTCCTTGGGACTCATTGGCAAGTGCCGCCAACTTCGACGGTCTCCCACCCTCAGACTTAATCGAGCGTGGTCTGATGCTGGAATTGAGCGACGGGATGTGGCTGCATGAGGCACTTAGGGCAAGACTCCTGAGAGAAGTCGGAGCCCCACTTGAGGAGCGCGCAAGAAAACTGCGAGAGGCCACCGACTAGGCCATGTGACGATTCAACCAGTCATCCATACTCGGCTTGGGAAGCGCTCCAGTCATCCTGTCTACGACCTGTCCGCCGCGGAACAGCACTAGGTTGGGAATCCCGCGAACACCGTGTCTTCCGGGTGTGATTGGGTTGGTATCTGTGTTGACCTTGGCTATGGTGATGTCACGCTCACCGGCAATTTGCTCAAGAACTGGAGCAATTGCTCTACACGGTCCACACCAAGGGGCCCAGAAATCTACGAGTACCCACTCGTCACTACTTGTCACAACATCGAAGTCCGCATCGGTCGCATTCACTATCTTACCCAAGGGCTCACCCAAATCCATCGGGTTATTACCATCCTATCAATCTGTGTCTTCCGAAGTGTGTCAACTTCCGCAGAGATTGTGAACCCAAGACTCGTCGCCGGACACATGGAGATTACCCCGAGCATCCTCACGGCGGACTTCGCCAGACTC
>CAXEUQ010000268.1:0-1603 GCA_963999425.1 uncultured Candidatus Poseidoniales archaeon
AGGTCGCCCTTAGAGTCGGAGATCCCGTACAAGTTCTTTACACCAAGTATAATCTTTTCGTGTTCTGATACAAACTCAGGCACACTGCTCTCAGCAGACTTCATTGTTATGGGGGCAAGCAAGGACATGGCGTGCGCAGCCCTGGCTTTTCCTGGAAACATCAATACATTTTCCTTCCGCAGATAACCCAACAGAAGGCTATGACCAAGTCCACTTGCCCTCAATTCAGTGATGGCTTCCCTGTAGTAGTGTCTGTCGAGGTTGTCTTCATACTCCTGCAAGCGCGCGTCAGCGTCCATGTCAGAGATTGCTGAGCCCCAAGGAGTGCCACGCATCGCTGCTGCGACATCCGCAAGAGTCTCGCTTTGTCTGGCAATCTCAATCCAGTCTACATTGAGTTCATTCTCATCGGGTAGAACTGAGCTAGCTAGATTCTCAGCGCTGATTCCACCATTAACAGCGCGCAGCACCGCCTTGGCGTTGCTATATGAGAAGCGGAGGGCGAAAACCGCCACGATGCTCCTCAGATTACCCTGACAGTAGTTCATGACCTCGGAGACTTCACTCTCGAGATTGTGGGCAAGCGCTGCCTCGACTAGATCAGCTCCACTGAGTCTGGCCGAGTAGATATCCATCTCTTTTCTGTAATCGAGTTCTCCGATACTTGCGGCAATCGTCTCCGGGCCGCTCTTCAAAAGTTGGCGCAGCCGGGTCTCTTCGAGCAACTTTGACTTCCTAGCCTTGCTGCGGGCTGCAGCATTGGCCCAGTTGCCCTTCCCGGCTGCGATTGCCATCCTTTCTCACTCTCCGAATAGTATGTTACTGACTTCTCCAAGTCTGTCGTCCCAAGCATTACTTAGACGGCCTTCGAATCGGTAATCCATCAGAACCGAGCCATCAGAGTCCTCAAGCACGAACCCGCCTAGGCCGTCAACCTCGTCTCCAATCTCGAACCCAGAGGAGTTCTTGGAGAGGAAGTCTCTGTCGGTCTTGACCGGTTTGAGTATCATCCCAGATGGAGCCTCGTCCGAAGCCTGTGCCAATAGAGAATTGAGTACTTCATTCCTGCCTTTCATATCGGGGGAAGCTGCACGTGACAGTACTTCTTCCCAGGTGGCGTCAAGTTCGGCTCTGCGAGCGACTAGTAGCGTCTTCTGGTTTCGCTGCCTTGCGGCTGCGATGCTCTCGACGGCTATCTGGTCGCACATTCTAGAGGCATTAGCGATGGCTTCCTCTCGGTAAGAGGAGACTGTTTCCTTCGCCTCTTTGGCGATTCGCTTGGCCTCTTTGGTTGCCTCGTCAGTGACGGCCTTAGCCTCGGCTTTGGCCATCGCTTCGATTTCACCTGCTAATTTGTCTAGTGACATGCATCCTCCTTTGTCTGAGTCTCCAACGACCTACAATAGGTAGATCGATAGGAAACCGAACAGAACAATGGTCTCGGGCAGAACAGTGAACAGAAGCCCTGTACCGAATTGGGAGCCGTCCTCAGCAATCATGCCGATGGCTGCTGCACCGATCGAACTCTGTGCTAGGCCAGTTCCGATACCACAGCCTGCTAGAGCGATTCCTGCCGCTAGCTTGGCCATGGTCTCGGTGGTGT
>CAXEUQ010000269.1:0-1592 GCA_963999425.1 uncultured Candidatus Poseidoniales archaeon
AATGGGGAGCACGTTGCTTTCATTGACAACGCCCCATCCTACCTGAGTGCACGGTGCAACCGGGGATATCGGAGTAGTTCCTGAAAGGGGGTCCCAGGAGTTGAAAGAAGGATACCACCCTGATAGGTTCAGGGCATCACGGAGATCATCGTTGGTGAGGGAGTAATTGGTGCCGTTCACCATCAGGCCGCCTCTGGTTTCAGGATCAGCTCCAGAAGACATGTCGCCAAACTCGTACCTGAGCCACATCAGTACCTTGGAGAGAAGGCCAGCTGTCCTAGGGGTGGCGAATGAGGTGCCAGAGGTCTCGTGGTAACCGTCTATATCATCGTGATTAGGAAGGACTTGTGTCCAGTCCGCAGCAACATCAGGGTAGGAACCGCTCATGGTCTCCTTCTGGTCATCACCCTCCTCGGCATAACCGGAGACGCCGATACTCCATGGCGGTCCTGCAGTGGAGTCCTGCACAGCAGGCGAAGGGGTGTTGTCGGCGGCACCGGTGTGGATTTTCTTGTTCTGAACAACTGCGACCTTGGTAGCGTCCTCTATACCGGGCACTGGTATGGAACCTATCGGCCCGAAACTGGTCGTGATGATATCGACAAGGGGTTGGTTTGCAGCGGCCAGTACAGCGGCATCGCTGAATCCTTCTACGAAGAATATCACCGCATTGGGATTAGCGTTGATCACCGATCCAGTTACTGCAGTACCGTGCCCGTCCTGAGGGTCATCTAGGATTGGAATGTCAGTGTTGTCATCAGGGGTGGTGCCGATTATTCTAGTGCCCCTGAACCAGACTATATCCTCAGAGGTAATGTTGTCCCAGCAAGTCTCCTTGTCAGCCTCGTATCGCTCCTCCCAAGTCCCATTCAGGGTTACATCACAGATTTTGTTCACACCAAGACCATCGAGCAGCCACTGAGGATACGCCTCGTCCATCCGGAAGTGATTGTGATAGACGTTGATTCCGGTGTCGATTGGTGCGACCACGCTGAAAGCCCCGAACTCCTCCTCCTCTTCGGGTAAAACCTCCGTAGGCGCGTCGTCAGCCCATAGCAAGCATCCACTGAGCGGGGTCATGATTACTAGCAATGAGACAACCAGAGCAATACTTCGCACAGTAGCCCGTGACGACAGATAGATTTCAGTCTTAGTTGTCTATGATTACTAGTCTCGGCATGTTCATGAATACGGCTGGAGACGCCGAACCGATAGCAATGAGCTTCTTTGGCCGGGCCATCTTTTCGAGATTCTTCCGATTTTGTAGTCGGAACATGTCCAGCATAGTCAATTTCGTCTTCGCTTCATTCCGAAAGATGCCGGTGAGAGTAGGGCTTGCAATTGTTGGTTCAATCCTCTTGCTAATCACTTTCCTAGTTGGTTTTCTGTGGGCATACATATCGGCCTTTGAGCAAGAGGAACTAACCATGGCTCTCAGAAACTCTCTCACTCCAATACTTGTACTCGTACTAATTTGGATATCCATAGCGACATTCATCCCAAGTTTAGAAAGACAACCAGAAGTCATACATGTCACTGAGGAACCATCTACTGAGATTATCGAAGTACAGCCAAACCCAGTGGTTATTGAG
>CAXEUQ010000270.1:0-1568 GCA_963999425.1 uncultured Candidatus Poseidoniales archaeon
GAGGGGACAATTGATCCCTCCAAGATTGAGAAAGCGACAGATAACGCTGTGATTGGCAATGTCGAGACTGTGGGTCAGCAGATTATCGAGAGATTTCATCCCGAAGACCGTCTGATGTGCTGGTTCGACTTCTTCAACCACGACAGTGAGAGGGTGATGAGGAACATGACGGCATTCATGACCAAGGTCGTACCGCGAGTGAACGGGGGCGAGTGAGATGAGTGACGATGCCGGTGAACAGCCATCCAGTGTAGCCCCTGGTCGGCCTGGCTCAGCAATCTACCCGACCAATCCGCTCGGAGAGAAGTACGAGGGTATAGCGACGGGGCGAGACGTGGCTTGGGAGCCTCTCGTCGACTTCCGACGCATGGATGTCAGTGAGAACACCATCCACGGTGCTATCGCTTGGGCTCACGGCACCGAGATCATTCACTCATTCGGTGGTGACGTGCTCGTCTACGGTAGATCGATGATGAAACCGCTGATGATGAAGACATTCAAGGACGCACTATCCAAAGAAGGGCTGAGCAGTGAGCAACTGGCTATCTCATGCTCATCTCACAATGGTGACACCGAGCATGTGGCAGCGGCACAGTCACTTCTTTCTGAATCTGAATGGGGATTGATGCAATGTCCTCTGGATGTGCCGCTGATTCAGTTCGGCCGACAGGTCAGACGCCCTCGCAGATGGTTCCACACTTGCTCGGGCGAACACGCAGCGATGCTCAAGGCTCTGCGCAGAATGGGAATCAACCGGGCTGGCTACACCTTGCCGAGCTCACCTTGGTTCCCGATGTATCTAGATATCCTGAGAGGTATGCTAGGGAATCCTGACTGGGAACCGCAGAGAGTCGCTAAGGACGGTTGCGGTCTGCCCACCGTCTCCAACACAGTCGATGAGTTGGCGGTTCTGTTCGCTGGTCTAGCGCGCGAGAAGGATGACGACTGGATTTGGGATTCGATGAATGAACACCCGGATTTGATTGGAGGATTCAACCGCTTGGACTCAACCTGTCTGAAGGCGGGCGGGGGCAGGTTGCTAGCCAAGGAGGGGGCCGATGGTCTGCTCGGACTCTCAATCATCCATCCTGACTGGCCAGAAGGTCTCGGAATCGTAATCAAGATTGCTCATGGATGGAATAGCCAAGCGACTTGGTATGTTGCCAGAGCGGTACTTGGGGTGCTAGGTATTCACCTCAGGAATCCCTATCCTCTGCATAGGCAGAAGGCCTTCATTGTCCCCAGAATCGTCCCTCCCCAGTATCTCGACGAGTTGGAGAGCGTGGTGACTTGGGACGAGTGGGATCCCGACCGAGACAGGTTCACAATGGACTGGAAGGAATACACCGAGGCGATGACTCGTTCGGATCCATTTTCCAATGAGGGTTTGGAGGGTTCGTGATGGAACCCGAGAAGTGCTGCGATTCGGGCTGCACTCCATGCGAGCGTGACCCCGATGGTAAGGAGCCATTCGATCTGTGCAACTACATTGGAGGCGAGTTCGTCTGCCACTCGGGAGGCGAGTGGATGAACGTCCTTGAGCCTGCTACCGGACATCGCTTCGGGAG
>CAXEUQ010000271.1:0-1541 GCA_963999425.1 uncultured Candidatus Poseidoniales archaeon
GTATCTGCACCTCTGTCTTGGAGGTTGTATGCCTGAATCTTGGCGTGCAGGCCAATACCTCGACCCTCTTGTCTGAGATACACTATGCAGCCCCATCCGACCTCCTGTATCTGTCTCATTGCCGCATTCAGTTGTGCCCCGCAATCGCATCTCAGACTCTGTAGCGCATCACCGGTAAGGCACTCGGAATGAACTCTGACAAGAACCGGGTCAGGCCCATTCATGTCTCCGAGTGTCAGGGCAACATGGTCGAATCCGGTCCCTTCTTCTCGGAATACCCTGATTCTGAAGTCTCCATGTTGAGTCGGCAGACGAGCCTCAGCCGGTATGTCGCCCAACTCGCTGATATCTATAGCGCTCATGATTGCCCGAGTTTCTCCATACCTTTGAATGGTATCGTGAGACCATTCACTTGCAAATCCTGAATCCATACTCTCCCGCTTCCTCTTCAACTCCTAGCAGATGTAGCCCCATTCTATCGCAAAGAGCGGGGATGTCGTGTAGAGTCTCCGGATCATCGCACAGGACAAGCATCTCGGTGCCTGCAACAGCAGTTTCGAACGCTCTTCGAGTCTCGTGCACAGGAATGGGGCACATGAAGCCCACTAGATTGAGTGTGACGACGGACTCCTCCGACATTACAACACCTAGGGTCCAACTATCTGCGGGCTCAGGGATAAACCATTGATCTCTCTCGCCTTGATTACATCCATTACGTATGCCACCTTTGTCGACATGAATCTCGACATCGCTTTGATGTTCATCTTGCCAAATCTCTCCGATGGCTATGTCAGGGATACGAGCCTGTTCGATAATCCAATCAGCCAAGCCTCGTTTACTGAAATCGCCCTTTCCCACCGATACTCTGACCTTCACCATCCCAAAGATGTCGGAGACCTCGTCCCAATCCTCTCTCCTACCGATCGGGTCTCGGTTCATCCCCTCGGGTAGGGCTGGAGCATCGGTGAATTCTATGGATAGATTCCAAGTTGAAGAGATCTTGTCTATCTGGCCGGCCTCCTCCCGGGTTATGAAGCTCCATGCCACGCCTTTCCTGCCCATCCTGCCAGTCCGTCCTATTCGATGTACGTACGTCTCACTGTCGTCGGGCAAATCGTAGTTCACGACATGATTAATTCCGTCTACGTCGAGCCCCCTAGCAGCGACATCAGTAGCTACTAGAATCTCTTCTCCTCCCTGCTTGAAGGATTCGATAATCTTCTCTCTCTTGTTCTGAGATAGGTCTCCATGTAGCCCAGTAGCCCGAATACGGAACTTGCCCAACCTCTCAGTCAGAATCTCGACCATCCGCTTGGTATTGGTGAAAATCAGCATCTGGTCGCCTTCATTCATGTTGCAGATTATCCTTCCCAGAGCCCAAAGCTTGTTCATCCTCCCGACATGAATCGCAAATTGATCAATCTCGGGAATCTCGACTTCCATATCTTCGCTCATGATATGAACAGGATCGCTCATGAACTCCTCCGCAGCATCGAGCACCTCTTCGGGGAAGGTAGCGCTGAACAGCAGCGTCTGCTCTC
>CAXEUQ010000272.1:0-1530 GCA_963999425.1 uncultured Candidatus Poseidoniales archaeon
TTCCGTCTGAGCCGTAGATATGCAGTGGCCCGGAGTCGAATCCTACGGCGAAGTTGCCCTCAGCCAACACACAGGAATGTCTGGCGACTTCTGGGGGCGCGGTAAAGGCCAGTGCTGGAATCGTCCCTCTCACGATTCGTGATTGGTCGATGTGACTTCATTCTGCCGTGTCCGCGACTGATCAGGTCTTGGCAGCATCATTGCGCACTCTTTCGACTCTGGAGAGGTATTCCTCGGTGATGCCTCCGGTAACATAGACTCCGTCGAAGCAAGAGCAGTCGAAGTTTGCAGGCTTGTCCTTGCCATCACCCAAGCAAGCCTCGACTAAGTCCCCTAGCTCCTGATAAATCAGCCAGTCAGCCCCTATCGCCTCGGCAATCTCCTCTATGCTGCGGTCGTGAGCAACATACTCGACTCGCGCGGGCATGTCGATACCGTAGACGTTGGGGTGGATTATTGGAGGGGCCGACGAGGCGAAGAAGACCTGCTTTGCACCGGCTTCCTTGGCCATATCGATGATTCTGCGCGAGGTATTTCCTCGAACTATACTGTCATCGACAATCATTACGGTCTTGTCCCTAAACTCCCAATCGATGGTGTTGAGTTTCTTCTTGACTGAATCCTTCCTGATTGATTGGCCTGGCATGATGAATGTCCTGCCGATGTAGCGATTTTTCACGAAGCCTTCCCGATAGTCCACTCCGAGGGCTCTGGCCATCTCCATTGCAGCAATCCTGCCGCTGTCGGGAACCGGGATGACTGCGTCAATCCCGTGATTCGGGCGCTCCTTGAGCACCCTTTTGGCCAGAGCGGCTCCCATCTGTAGGCGAGCGCCGTGAACCGAGATTCCATCGATGGTCGAGTCCGGTCGGGCGAAGTAGACATGCTCAAAGATGCAGGGCGTGTGTTTCGGATCGGAATGACACTGCTTGGCTGAGAACGAGCCGTCTACTCTAGCGATTGCGGCCTCACCCGGTGCGATGTCTCTCTGGGGAGTGAATCCCAGAGCAGAGCATGCGACGCTCTCAGAGGCGAAGATGCGCTCGGTGAATCCATCAGTCTCGCATACCCCCATGAAAAGTGGCCTGATTCCATGTGGGTCCCTGAAAGCGACGAGTCCCCACCCTGTAATCATCGCAATCACGCTGTAACTCCCCTCGACTCTTAGGTGGGTCCTCTCTACAGCTCGGAAGATGTCGTCCTCGGAAAGGGCACCTAGTCCGCCGGGCCTGCCGTTAACGGATCTCTGAATCTCTGCCGCAAACAGATTGAGCAGTGCCTCTGAGTCAGAACTGGTGTTGATTCTCCTGTGATCGTACTCCAACAAGCCGTTGATGATGTCGGTGGTGTTGTTCAGGTTGCCGTTGTGAGCGAGGCTGACTCCGAATGGAGTGTTGGTGTAGAACGGCTGAGCCTCGGCTACCGAACTCGAACCTGCGGTCGGATAGCGAACATGCCCCATTCCCATTGTTCCAAGCAAGTTAGACATGTGCTTGGCCCTGAACACATCCCTGACCAAGCCATTGGCTC
>CAXEUQ010000273.1:0-1517 GCA_963999425.1 uncultured Candidatus Poseidoniales archaeon
CGAGGTCCAGAATGTTGCTGGATTCGGAATGGGTGCCTCTTCCATCGCTCTATTCGCTAGAGTCGGTGGTGGAATCTATACCAAGGCGGCCGATGTGGGTGCCGACTTGGTAGGTAAGGTCGAGGCGGGCATCCCCGAAGATGACCCTCGAAACCCCGGTGTAATCGCGGACAATGTCGGAGACAATGTCGGCGATGTTGCTGGCATGGGTGCTGACATCTTCGAGTCGTTCGTAGGCTCAATTATTGCAGCTATGGTAATCGCCCAGTCCGCAGATATGGGTGCAGACTACATCACACTTCCAATCATGTTGGGGCTGGTCGGATACGCGGCATCAATCATCGGCGTATTCAGCATGAAGTTACTCAAGGGTGGCGACCCCGCTGCTGCCCTAAGGAATACTACTTTCATCGCTGCTGGCCTATTTTGGGCCGCTGGCTGGTTCGGAATCGACTACTTCGGCCTAGAAACTGGCACCGAGCCAATGCTAGCTGTAATCGCTGGTTCACTAGTCGGTATACTGATTGGACTAGTCACAGAGTACTACACAGGGATTGAGGATGTTTTCGGATTCAAGGTCAAGGCGATTCCGCACATTGGGAATATGTCTAAGACTGGTCCTGCTACCAACGCCATAGCTGGTCTGTCGGTGGGAATGATGTCTACCTTCCTGCCAATCCTGCTGATCGCTGCAGGAATCTTCGTCGCTAACGATGTGATGACTTCTCCAGCCGGAGCGACAGATGCTCACGGATTGTATGGTATCGCCATGGCTGCCATGGGGATGCTAGCAACCGTTGGAGTTACAATGACCGTCGATGCATACGGGCCTGTAGCAGACAACGCGGGCGGAATAGCCGAGATGGGAGAGTTAGGCTCAGATGTGAGAGATATCACCGACAGTCTAGACTCAATCGGAAACACTACTGCAGCAATTGGCAAGGGCTTCGCAATCGGCAGTGCTGCTCTCACCGCACTAGCTCTTTTCGCAGCATTCGGAACTGCAGCAGAGTTGAATGCTGAGGATTTGGCATTGACCAACCCAGATGTCGTGATCGGTCTGCTAATCGGTGGTGCTCTACCATTCGTTGTTGCAGCCATGACCATGACTTCGGTCGGCAAGGCTGCTAACGAGATGGTAGTCGAGATTCGCAGGCAATTCGCAGAAATCGAAGGTCTTCTAGAAGGTAGAGAGGGAGTCAAGCCCGACAGCCAGAGGTGTGTTGAGATTTCAACACAGGCTGCTCTGCGTGAGATGATAATGCCCGGTGTGGTAGCGGTTTCGGCCCCAATTATCGTCGGAATGGCAATCGGAGCAGAGGCTCTAGGTGGTCTGCTAGCAGGTTCACTTGTGGCCGGTGTGCTGATGGCCCTATTCATGGCCAATGCTGGTGGCGCTTGGGACAACGCGAAGAAGGCAATCGAGCAGGGTCACATCGAGGGTGCTGCCAAGGGCGATGCTTCTCACGATGCAGCAGTCATCGGAGATACCATCGGTGATCCATTCAAGGATACCA